>JABMQX010000069.1 GCA_013203085.1 bacterium
CGTGCTCAGGGCATCCCGGCAGATTACGCTACCGAGATTCTCGCAATTATCAACGCCCTGAACGACATGAGTCAGCCGAAGATCACCTTCGATTCAGGAGCGAAAGGAATAGGCGTTCTTGTTTCTGATACAATGATGTTTCAGGGAGGACAACCGGGCGCCACATTCACGGACGGTTTCTTCGGGCTTACGCTTCCTCTCATCAAAAGAGGAATTCCCGTTCGTCCTGTGCATCTCGAGAATCTTTTCCGCCTCGGCGCCCTCGACCCGTACAGGTTGCTCATACTTTCTTACGAGTACATGAAGCCGTTGAAGCCGGAATATCACCGCGCCCTGGCAAGCTGGGTGAGAAAAGGCAATATATTGATGTACTTCGGCGACGGCGGCGACCCTTATCATAAGGTTCGTGAATGGTGGAACACTCCCCCCGCGGAATACGCCTCACCGAGGCAGCACCTTTTCGAAGCCTTAGGTTTGTCGAGAAAGCCCCAGCCGGGACGTTATCGTGTCGGGAAGGGCTGGTTGTTCTTCGAGAGCGTCAATTCCGCTGCTTTCGCCGCCAGCAAAGAAGCCGGCGACAAATACGTTTCTTCTGTGAAAAGGGCTTTTGGAGAGCTGAAACCCGCTGTGCGAGACCGCCTCGCACCCCAGTGGAAGGAGCAGAACTATCTGCACATGGCGAGAGGTCCCTACCACATCATCGCCGTCCTCGACGAATCGGTTTCCGAAAAGCCATTCTCCTTGTCCGGCAACTTCGTGGACATTCTCGACCCGAAACTTGCCGTGAGGACCAAGGTCGAGCTGAACCCCGGCGAGAGAGGGCTTCTGTACGATATTGACTTTGCACGAAGAGCTGGAGGCAAAGCTCGCGTCCTCGCTTCCGCGTCCCGCATCCGTGAGGAGCGAATCTCCGCCCGTTCTATCCGTTTCAACTCGAGGGGACCCTTTGCCACGACCGCCGCCACCAGAATCCTGCTCCCGAGGGAACCGACGGGGATGTCTTTCAGCAAAGGCCCCCATGAATTCATCCAGAAACAATGGGACCCTCGGTCAAAGACCCTTCTCCTTGTTTACGAGAACGTTCCGGGTGGTGTGGAGATCTCCCTGCGCTGGTGAAGCCGAGATTGCCCGATACTCGACAGAAAATCGTTGACTGACGCGATGATTCTGATACTCTTATTTCGCGAGCGATCACACCGAGATAAACGGGGCGTGGCGCAGTCTGGTTTAGCGCACCTGCTTTGGGAGCAGGGGGTCGGCGGTTCGAATCCGCCCGCCCCGATTAACCGTCGCTGGACCTAAAGGCGCAGCTTAAACAAGACGATATTGCTGATTGAGCCACTTCAGGCCCTACCGGCGGCCTTCGAGATGGGTGAAGGTTGGCGAAATTGAGATGCTACAATCTGACGGGAGAACCTGCTTTGGGAGTCCCGCTGAAGCGGGATTCGAATCCGCCCGCCCCGACCAAACACGACAACCAAGAGGCGCGTTGAGATGGGGAAGATAACCAAGCCGTTCTCGCCTACTTTAGGTTAGCTGATGTGCCACCTCATGCGCAGGAGAGCACAGATGGAAGAAAAGCTGATCGTATCAGACCCGGCAGTGATGATGGGAAAGCCGGTCATTGCCGGAACCCGAATCACTGTCGAACTTATTCTGGAGAAGCTGGCGGCCGGCGAAACCATGGAACAGATTCTTGAGGCGCATCCCCGGCTGACCGGCGAGGCCATTCAGGCGGCGCTGAGATTGAGCGCGTCAGCGAGACCGTGAATCTATTGCACCCGGAGGCGAAGCGGCGGACTAATGCCAGCGTTTCACCGGCAAAGCCGTAGAAGGAGGTGTTGATATGGGAAAGGTAACCGAGAAGGTCAGAGTCGTGAACTTGCTGGACCGAACAAAGTCGGCAGAGATAGAGGCAGTTGTTGATACGGGTGCGACGATGCTGGTGTTGCCGGAGGATGTCGTTGTCCAGCTCGGGTTGGAGAAGGTTGAAGAGGTAAAGGTCAGGTATGCGAATAATCATGTGGAGACTAAGCAGATCTACGGTATAGTAACATTAGAAATGAAGGGGAGAA
>JABMQX010000668.1 GCA_013203085.1 bacterium
GCCCTTTGCCCGCGGTCACCCCGACTTCTTTGACAAGGATAGCAGATCGCTCTCTTTCCCAAAAGCGCCATCTGAACCGCACAATCACGGTCGGCGAAGAAACCCCAAGCTCCCACGGACAAACCGCTGGTTTCCTGATTTCCTCATAGTAATCAAGCTCGTGTTCGTCCGCCTCTTCGGGCGCCGTTGCGTGCCGGTTATCCACCACGCGCACGTTCGCCTTCAATGCGCTCACCGTGGCCCTCCCCGGCAAGAGGGAACATTGCGGACATTTTGCTGCCTCTGGCAGAAAAACGTCGGGGATTGACCGCAGCTTTCGGGGAGTGTAGTATGACGGGTCACAGGGTAGTTGTCTATGGACGGTTCAATGACTTACGCAAGGAAGGGGACATCATGAGGGTTTTTGATTTGGCAATCATCGTATTTTGCTGCACCGCGATCGGTTGCGTCTGCCGTGCGGCGACAGCATCCAAATCCAAGAGCGATTCGCTCGATCTTCCCTCTCTGGGTCGGGGGGATTTGTCCCATCGGCGTACGCTGAACCTCGACACCTTTCTCTTCGGCGCGCCTTATTATCCCGGGCACTGGGATGCCGCCGCGAGAGAGAACGACGCAGAGCTCATGGCCGCGGCTGGCTTCAACGTCGTGCGAATGGCGGAATTCTCCTGGGACCGCATGGAACCCACAGAAGGAAGGTTCGATTTTTCCCTTTACGATGAAGTGATTGCGACCCTCGGGGCGAAAGGGATCAAGACGATTCTCTGTACTCCTACGGCGACGCCGCCGAGGTGGCTGACGCTCAGACATCCCGAGATTGTCAGGGTTGACGAAAACGGCGTCGCCCAGGTGCACGGCTCCCGCCAGCATGCTTGCCACGCCTCGGAAGTTTTTCGTCGCCACAGCCGGATAATCACCCAGGCGATGGCAGACCATTTTCGGGATAACCCCAACGTCATCGGCTGGCAAACCGACAACGAATTCAACTGCCACTTCTCCGAATGTCACTGCGAGTCCTGCCAGAGAGCTTTCGCCCACTTCCTGCGGAAAAAGTATGGCACGGTCCAAGAGCTGAACCGTCGTTGGGGAACGGCTTTCTGGTCGCAGACCTATCTGCAATTTCGGGACATCCTCACCCCGCGCGCCAAGCCCACCTACATCAATCCCGCACATGCTCTCGACTATTATCGCTTCATATCCCACACTGTCGCCGTCTTCCAGCACGAGCAAGTGGAGATCCTCCGGCGGGCGAATCCAAAGTGGTTCGTCATGCACAACGGAATCTTCAGACATATTGATTATCGGGGCGAGTTCAGCCGCGACCTCGATTTCCTCAGCTTTGACTCCTATCCCTTCTTCGATTACAGCCCGGCTAACAGGCACAGGTCCCACGCCTTCAGGTTGGACGCAGTGCGGGCTCTGACCGGCAACTTCATGATACCCGAGCAGCAATCCGGCCCCGGCGGACAGGGGAATTATTTCCACGATAACCCCGAGCCGGGAGAGCTTCGCCTCATGACCTACAGGTCCATCGCCCATGGCGCCGACAGCCTGCTTTATTTCCGCTGGCGCGCATGCCGCTTCGGCGCGGAGGAGTATTGGTGCGGAATTCTGGACCACGACAACATTCCACGGCGGCGATACCGGGAGGTGAAACAGGTCGGCGCAGAGCTTCGCCGTGTCGGACCAGCGGTGCTGGGGACTTCAGTGCGAGTGGATGTTGCGGTGGCGACGGGCGATTTTTCCGTCGAGGACGGACACATTCCGCTCACTCTCGGTTTGCCTTCACCCGAAGGTGTCGCCCGAGAAATTCACGCTGTTCTCCTCACACATGGTTACGCCGTGGGCTGCATCCACCCGGAGGATGTACTGAAAGGCGTGAAGCTCTACTTGATACCGCACTGGTCGCTCTTCAAATCAGAGTGGGTCCCGAAACTCGAGAAGTACGTCCGGGATGGCGGCGTGCTGGTTATCGGCGCCCGGACCGGCACGAAGGATTTCGACAACAACATGGTCGCCGAAACGCCCCCCGGATGCCTCGCTGAACTGACCGGCGTCAAAGTCGTTGAATACAGCAAGATCAACCGCCCGGAGGAAAGGCCGATAAACATCACCATCGGCGAATCATCGGTTCCCGCACCGCTGTGGTACGAAGTGCTCGAGCCGGCGCCGGACGCCGAAGTCATCGGCCGCTGGGCGGATCGTTTCGGCACAGTTGGTGATGGCGGGCAGGTGGTTCTGGGAGGTTTGACCGGCCGGGCTGCCATCACCAGCCGGAAAGTCGGCAAGGGCCGTGTGATCTACGCGGGCACTTACTTGATGCCGGAAGTCGTGGAAGCCTTGCTGCCCATGCTGAAAGGCTGGTCCGGCCTCCAGCCACTTTGCCCCGACGCACCTTCAAAGGCGGAGGTGGTGATCCGGGAGAACGACGAAAAGCAACTCTGGTTCTTCCTCAACCACTCAGATGAAGAACTCACGGTCTCACCAGCTCCCCTTGGCGAGGACCTCATCACAGGAAAGCGCTGCAGCGGCCGCCTTGTCCTCCCGCGAAACGGCGTCGCGGTCATCCGCAAGTGACAGTAAATCAAGGCGGCGCGCCTCCGGAAAACCTAAAGGCCGCTGTTGCCTTTCCCTCGCGTCAGCGCACTTCATTGCACGGGTGGAATCCGCCATATGTTCCCTCCGAGAAGGCCTGAACGCGTCATTGCCTTATCGGCGGCGGTGGGATGTCACGCCCTTCACTTCGACTTCAGCGGCACGAGCCAGATGTTGCGGAAGCGCACAGGGTTGCCATGGTTCTGGAGGAGGATTCCGCGAAAGTGCTCGCCGTGTCTCCTGCCGGTTTGTCGTTTTGCAGGAAAGCGGTCGTGGATTAGCAC
>JABMQX010000669.1 GCA_013203085.1 bacterium
AATAAACGGATGTTCGTTTTAGTTTGAGGACTCGGTCTCAGGCTGACCCAAAGGTGGAAGATCCGACCCTTTCGCGCCCGCCGACTTGGAGCGTCGCGAATGCTGCGTCTCCGCTCTTTTCCAGTTTCGACGGAAAGGTGTCGATATTCCATTGCTCAGACACTACCTTACACTTCGTGTATCTGAGGGCGGCTGTATCCCTCGCTGAAAGCGGCAAAATGCTTGGCATAACACGCCACGCCGTCGAAGGCCCAATGGACTGATAGACAGGCGATTAGAAAGAGAATAAGAATGGCTCAAAGTAACTGGAGAGTTCTCAGGTGGCCGAGTCAGGACTTGCGCGCCGCAAATTGGTCACAAGTCCACCTGGCGCTGATAGAGAATATTTCCATGTTAGGAGGGAATATGTCTATAGATCTCGACCTGAGAAAGCCCGCGGAGCCCATTGAACTGCTACGATGGCTTCAGGAGGTGAGAGACACGGTCCTGAACCAGCAGAGATCGCCCGTTTTCAGGACCATGCTTATTTCCAAGAGAGAATACATTGACCACATCTTGGAGTCCGAGGACTGGGATGGCAACTCGCTGTCGGAGGATTACGTCCGTCCTCTCGAGGAACGGCTGCCGGACCACGCATGGATGGTCGAAGTCTCGATACCGAACCTTTACACTGCAAACAGGTCGAAGCTGGGTGAAATTCTTGTAGATGTCGACGCCCCGGACCCCAACTTGAAAAAGGATTTGTCGAGGTGCTGGGTGGGTGGTAGGCTTCCAGGTGTGCTTTTCCTTCCGCCGGAGGCAGTTGGGGCTCCTCCGGAACCGGTCAGTACGCCTGTGGTGGCACACGTCCCGATTTATCGACTGCCCCGTCTCCGATGGATGGGAACAGAGTGGTAGCCACCGCCGGAGACCGGTCCCGGGGAGCCACACGACCGTAGGGAAGGCTTCCGAATCCTCACGTTGGTTAGCGATGTCATTGACAGATTTGGGCGCATAGACACGCTGATCAATGTCGCTGGCGTCAATCGTCGCAAGCCGATTGCCGAGGTGGAGGAGGGCGACTACGACTTCATTCTCGGCGTCAACCTCAAGGGCGCCTTCATGCTTTCGCAGGCGGTGGGACGCCATATGCTCGAGCGAGGCAGCGGCTACACTCTGTTCTTAACTCCCACCGAGGCGGTTCTCGCTCTGGGGAAGCCACAAAGGGCGGAGGACGCAGCAGCGGATGGACCGGAGGACGAAAAGACCCCAAACCCGGACCCCCAAAACCCCACGACCGTCCTGCGTATGCAGCTTCTCGGGGCCAACGCCTCGCGTTCGCGGGCGCGGAGAAGCTTAGCCTTGATGGCGAAGGCAACCGCCTCCTGCACACGGAAGGCGGCGAGATTCTCCAGCAGGCGGCGCGGAGATCAAGTGGTTCTCGCAGGAAGGCAGAACTCCATTTCCTACGTGTTATCCCACCGAAGTCCTGTGAGGCAACTTTTGTAAATGGGGCAGTATTTCGGGTTGCAGGTGAGGCTCATCTCCCCGTGGGGAGAGTTGAGTTCGTCGTCGGAAAACTGCATCAGTGCAAAGACTGAGAGTTCCCACACACAGCGGGTATTCTTGCCAACGGCGAGCAGGCTCCGGAGGCGAAAAGAATGTTGCGGAAGGGGGCTCGTCATTGTCGAGAAACTCCGGGCTTGAATTCAGCAACCCCGTGTCAGGGCGGATTCAAGGGACAAACACCAAGATGTCGCGATGAAAAAAACAGAGAAGCAGTCTTTCACGGGCCAGTGGGACATTGTCGGTAAGCCGTCGGGGCAAATCTTTCCCCTGCTCTTAACGATTGAGATACGTTACCCCCCTGTCGAGATTAGCTTGAGCGCTCTGTTTGGCTTAATGCTGTAGCGATTACGCGTTAGCAGGAACTCTTGCCGGTCGGGATTAACTCCCGACCACCCCAGCGAGACGATTCAATTCGTATGTATGGTCAAGGAGCCGTCGTGCTACCAATCTCGCCTTTGGTCCCGTCCGCCTCCTCCGCTCCCACGTTCTTTCGCTTCGTTGACACGCAGCGCGCGCCCGCCAAGGTCTGTCCCGTTAAGTGCGCCAATCGCCTTGTCGGCGTTGTCATCATCCATTTCGACAAACCCGAAGCCACGGGGCCTTCCGGTCTCGCGGTCACTGATCAAGCTGACCTCATGAACCGTGCCGTACTTCTCAAAAAGTTCCCTGACCTCCGCTTCAGATGCACTGAAGGGCAAATTGCCAACATAAATCTTCTTCGCCATGATTCTCCTCTCCTGACTGGAACTCTACCCCATTGGACTTGATCTTCACGTTTGGTCATAGCCTCTGGGGCTTTTCTTATTGCTTGGATAATTCCTCCGTTGATTCCCTCGGAAAGAGGAAATATCCCGTTAGAGATGTGAAACCCAACCGGTCCTGCATGGAGACCAGCGGGATCGTGCCGTCAAGTATACGCTAAAGTAAGACCGACAAGCAACAATGCGATCTCAGTGACTTCTCTTGGCATGACCTCGAAACTGTTTGGCTTCCGAAGACACTCTAACTTGAACAATCGGGACCAGACTGTCTCTAGAACATGCACCGAGATCACAATTTCGGAGTATAAACCCGAAATATCTTTTAGTCAACATCGTTCATTCGTCAAATCCGAACGATGATATGAAAGCCAATACTGTGCGAGTGAGAACCTACAGCGACTTTGGGGATGCGTCAAGTGGAAAACTGAAGGTGATGCGAGGACGCAGATAATGATTTTGCATACTCTTCTTGACATTGCCGAAGGCGCCTTACAATGTGATTGGTGCGGCCCATGAGCCTGATCTTCGGGCTGGGCCGCTCTGACAACGATTGTCTCATCTATCGGGATTTTCATCAAGTCGGTCTCGGAAGGAGGGGAAAATGAAACTGCTGGACGATACTCTGTGCATTGTATCAGGAATGGCAATTGGTTTTTTCTCAGCAGCCTGTGCGGCGCAACCGCTGCCCGCCTTAACGCGGCTTGCTCCTCCCCCTCGTGTGATTGAGATTGATTGTTCTCAGCACACTGGAACCTTCCGCCATTTACTCGGAGTGAACAATGGGCCGGGGGGAATCCGTGGACGAGATTTCAAAGAGCACTATAAGCAGATGGGCGTGGATTTCATCAGGACACACGATTTCTATGGCCCAACTGATCTCCACGAAATCTTCCCCGATTGGGCAGCCGACGCAACCGATCCGAAAAGCTACCGCTTCGAATCTTCCGACAGGCGTATCAAAGGGATCGTAGGGGGTGGATTCAAGGTCCTTTTCAGGCTCGGCGAAAGCTGGGAAAGACCGCCAGAGAAGTACAATGTCCCGCCACCCGATTTTCAGAAGTGCGCCGAAGTCTGTCGAAGAATTGTCATGCACTACAATGAAGGATGGGCGGACGGTTTCCGCTTCGGCATCAAGTACTGGGAAATCTGGAACGAGCCGGATATACGCAAGTTTTGGACGGGAACGCCGCAACAGTTCTACAAATTCTATGAGCTTGTGGCGAAGAAGCTCAAGAAGCATGACCCGACGCTGAAGGTGGGTGGGCCAGCTTCGACCGGAGGCCTGAGGAAACAATACCTTGAAGATTTTCTGAAATACCTGAAACAACATCGCGTACCATTGGATTTCTACTCCTGGCATTTCTACGGTAGAGATGCTCGGGCTGTTCAGCGGATGGACGAGAAGGTGCGAAGCGCGTTAAGGGGAGCCGGCTTCGAGAAGGCGGAAAGCATCTGCGATGAGTGGAATTGGGCTCTTCGAGGTCCCAGGATTCGCGGGGCGGGCAATGCGGCATTCACCGCGGCAGCCCTGATCGCGTTTCAGGATACCAGCGTCTCAATTCAAACGCGATACCGGGGTGATGACCATGTGCTCGGCATGTTCCGACAAGACGGCAAAATGGAGAAGTCCGCCTATGCCTATAAGGCCATGAAGATGGTCCTTCAAACACCTGAAAGGGTTCGCGTGACGCCGTCTTACGGCGGAGAGTTCGCGGCCCTCGCCGGCCTTTCCAAGGACGGCAAGAAGTTATCCGTTCTTCTCGCGGACTATTCGTCGCGGGGAAGAAAGCTGTCCATCGAGATAAATGGTCTTGTTCCTGAAAAACAGAAGGGAAGCCTCACAACGTGGCTCCTCGATTCCGAACATGACCTTGTGAAGGTTGCAAGCCGCTCTGTCTCTCTGAAACCGCGTTTTACAATCGAGCAGGAGCTTCCCTGCCCGGCAGTCCAACTTCTTCGGTTTGAAGTCAAAAGCGACTGATGGCAATCCCTTGTTCGTGTTGTCCGCGCCGTCGAGGGCAGCGATCGAATCGTCATCGAGGAAAACGCCGCACAAGAAATAATCTACACGATGTTTGCCAATACGCCTTGATGTGACAAAATGATGAATGGTCATGCGCGGAGGATCATCGCAATGTTTTTCCATCCGGCTGGAGAGATTTTGGGTACCTTGCGGGCTGCGATTGCAGTGGGACCTATTCTGCTGAGTTTGGGCGTGTCCCCTACCTCGCAAGCTCCGCCCCGGCCCGCGAGCGCGCTGGACTTGTCGGACGCTGCCTCGTGGGAGGCAATGCATGATTGGCTGGGCAACCCGACTTCCAAGTACTGCGTTAGCGGCGACGCGGGGCTGCGGTTCAGCGTGGGCGAGCCCGGCCGCGGCATGAAGTGGCGCAGGCTGCTCCGCCAGCCGGTATCTACCGGGGCCGCACCATTTCTCACCGTGCGTTACCGGGCAGAAAACCTTGCATCCTTTGGGGATTATTTCCTTTACATCGCCGATTATTCCGGAGGTGTCCTCCAGCGAGAGGCCCGCCTCATTGGGACCGAATCGCTTGAAGACGATGGAGCATTTCACGTTCTGACAGTCAAGGCGCCGGTCATGCTGGTGACCACAATGGCCATCCAAGTGCAGGCAGCTTCATCGAACGCCTACGTCGAGGTATCAGGCATCTCATTTTCCCTGTCTCGCCCGAGACACCAATTGAGTGAGATTCTGGATATCGGCGAGGGCTGGGACGAACGCACCGATTTCAAGGCCGTTCCCATCCGTCCAAACGCCTCCGCAGGAAGTTGGTTAGAGAAGATCGGCCTCGAGCAACGCTGGTTCGAGAAAGAGAAGGTGACGGTCTGCGGCGTGCCCTTTCGTGTCGTTTGTGCCGAACCGGCTATCCTGGCGACGCAACTCGACAAGCCTGACAAGGTAAAAGTCGAGGTGGGCTGCGAGGCAGAAGCGATTTACCTGTTTTTGGGAGCCAGATTCACCGGCGAAGAGAGTCCCTCGATTGGGAAAGGTCCACTACTTCGCGTTCGCCAGGTGGAACGGTTCATCGCCCGGTTAGACTATGCGGACGGGCCTGCGGATTTGGTTTTTCCCGCCCGGTTCCCCTCCGGGAAACACAGCATCACGCAGGAGCCGTCGGTTTACGTGATCCTTCCGCCGCGCCGGGGCGTCATCAAGCGGCTCAGTCTCATTGACGGCATGCGGCAGGGGCAGTTCATGCTGGCCGGGGTGAGCATTGGTCCACGACCCGCGATTCACGACGATATATCTCCTGAGGAGGTGGAGAAAAGTGCCTTGCGCACTTTAACGAGCATCCCTTCGGACGCAGTCTCGAGCCACAACGTGGCCCTTGTGATTGATGCCGATAGCCGACAGGCAACAAAGGTCGCCAACCTTCTGACACGGACCGATTGGCTCGAAACTGCCAGTCCTCTTTACGAAATTGCCTCCGAAGGCGATGTGTCTGCGAACCTGCGCGCAAGGCCACTCACAACTGGCGAGGTCAAACTGACGCTTGAGCTGACGAACACTTCACCAAGCCCTGTTTCTGTCAAAGTCACGTTTCCGTTGCTCAGGGGGCTTGGGCCGGGCGGCGACCCTCGCGAGCTGGGCTACTGCTTCCCACGACGAGGAGCGGTGATTAACACATTGCCCGCCAATCTACGCGAGCCATATAGCGGCCTGTTTCCCCTCCAGTTCATGGACATCTACCACCCCGCCGCCGGTGGCATCTACATCATGACCCACGATACCTCCAATACCCCAAAGTTCTTCTGGCTGAAGAAGGAGTCCAAGGTTGACCTCGGAGTGGAATACTGGCCGACCACGCTCGGACCAAAGGAGAGCTGGACTTTGCCGGCGGCAGTCATCGGCGCGCATCGCGGCGATTGGCACGCTGCGCTGCGAGCCTATCGCGAGTGGAAAAGCACCTGGTATCGGCCTCTGGTGGGACGGAAGCGTTGGTTCCGCGAGGTGTTCAACTTCCGCCAGCTATTCCTGCATTTCAAACTGCCTAGCGCGAGCGGCGCCTTCGACGCCCGGACGAAAGAGTTTGCCCTGCGGAAGATTCTTGACGCGGACATCGCCGCGTTCGGCGGGGTTGACTACTTGCACATATTCGACTGGGGTTGGACACCGACACACGGACGCTGCGGCGACTACGCGCCGTGGGATTACCTGGGCGGTGTCGGTCGCTTCCGACGAGAGATCGAAACGGTCAAGGCGGCAGGTGTACCTGTCGGGCTGTATATCGAGGGTTACCTTGTTGACCCCTCATCGGACATTGCGAAGGCTCATGGAAAGGAATGGCAGCTTCTGAAAACCGACGGGAAACCGTACACGAACTTCGCGCCCTCCTTGAACATGTGTTCGCACGTTCCCGCGTGGCAAGACTATCTCACACAGACCTATGCAAGGGTTTCGCAAGAGACCGGCGCGGATGGCTTCTATAT
>JABMQX010000670.1 GCA_013203085.1 bacterium
GCCGCAGAAGAGGGGGCAGACTCCGAGGAGCCCTTTCGCCGCCTCGCTCAGAATCCCCGCGTGGTCGGCATCGGGGAAATCGGGCTGGATTTTTTCCGAAACCTTTCCCCGCCGGAAATCCAGAAAGCCGTTTTCCGCAAGTACCTTCGCCTCGCCCGGGAGTTGAACCTGCCGGCGATTGTGCACTGCCGCGACGCTTTCGAGGAGGTGTGCTCTATCGTTCAAGAAGAAAGCTCGCAAACTCTGCGGGGCGTTCTGCACTCCTTCTCCGGGGATGAGAATTCCGCAGCTTCCCTCCTCGAAGCCGGATTTTACATTTCTTTTTCGGGGCAGATCACCTATCCGAAGAACGGCCGGCTGCGGTCGGTCGCCGAGAGAGTGCCGATTGAAAAGATGCTCGTCGAGACCGATTCTCCGTTCCTCACTCCCCAGCCAAAAAGAGGGAGTAGAAATGAGCCCGCCTTTGTGAAGCACGTTGCGGAGGAAGTGGCAAAGGTCAAAGGTCTGTCGTTGGAGGACGTAGAAAGGATCACGACGAGGAACGTGCGGCGTCTGTTCGGAGTAGGCCCGGGCTTTCCGCAGGGGAAGATCGCTTATAGAATCCGCAATTCGCTTTACCTCAACATCACCAGCGACTGCACGAATCATTGCGTCTTCTGCCGTCGGCTGGAGAATCCCGTTGTCAAGGGGCACGACCTTCGCCTGGAAAAGGATCCATCTTTTGAGGAAGTCGTCGCCGCCGTCGGCGAGCCTTCCGGTTACGATGAGATTGTTTTCTGCGGGTATGGCGAGCCGCTGTTGAGGTTGGAGTTGGTCAAGAGCGTGGCTCGATTTCTGAAAGAGAAGGGCTTCGGCAATCTCCGGATCAACACAAACGGGCAGGCGAACCTCATCCACGGTCGTAATGTTGCACCCGAACTTGTCGAACTCGTGGGAAAATACTCCGTCAGCCTCAACGCAGCGACCGCGGAAGAGTACTGTCGGTTGTGCCGCCCGAGGTACGGGACTGCCGCCTACGAGGAGGTCAAGAAGTTCATTGTGGAGTGCAGGAAACATGGAGCCACGGTGGTCGCCACAGCGGTCGCTTTGCCGGGAATTGACCTTGACGCGTGCCGGAGTGTCGCAGAAAAGGAGCTGGGCGTTCCCTTGCGAGTGAGGACTTACGTTGACATCCGATAGCGTCCTTTCGCCCGGAGCGATAGCTCACAGTCCGCGCTCCAGATTCTTGACAGGATTATAGAGGATAATCTACCATTTGGGAAGGAAGATGGGTTGTGTGGAATGGAGCCAAGGAGGGATTACGAGGATGGGTGCACGTGTTGCTGGAGGATGGCCGGGACATCAGCGGGATTCCTGGATATCGCCCACTTCCATTTCCCGAACCCCCCGTGGTGATTGACCGCTTTGACCCATTCAGCCAAAAACTTATGTTTCGTCTTGTCCTTTTGAGTCTCTTTGCCCTTGGTCTCCAATATCAGATAGTCGCCGCTCTTCAACCGGATGATGAAGTCCGGGCGGTATTTGCTCACGACGCCGGCGAAGAGGTATAGGACTTCGAAGCCGAGGTGATCGTTCTTCACCCAGGCCTCAACGTTTTCGTTGCGGTCAAGCTCGAAGGCTTCCGTGGCCTCCCACGTGCTATCGAAAACGCAGAAGTTAATATGCGACTTCTTCGTGTGCTCGCAGGGCTTGCCACTGTACCACGTCCGCATGTCTCCGGTAGAGCGGATGGGGCGGTCGCTGTCAAATATCGGTTCGATGGACGCGGTGTTCTCGAAGCGGATTGCTTCCCAGATGTGCTGGACCACCTTATTCATGTTGAGCGTCAAGAGGATGCGGCGCTTCCTATCATCCTGAGAAAAAAGCGGGGGAGAAAATCGAATCCTATCGGAGGTAAGGAATCTCTGTACAAGCCTTATCACTTGCGCCAAAAGGTACTCCCTATTGGCCTTCCATGTTGGCTTCATCTGGTCAAAGACCTCGCTTGACGTTTCAAAGATCAACTTCTGCATCCTGAATTTCTCCGCGAGGCCATCTAAGTCTATCTCCGAGATCTGTCTCAAATCGGGCTTCCCGTCGACGATGGGAGCAAGCTCGGCTATGGTCGCCGTTTGGAACGCGTCGAGGGTAAGCGGGGTAACGTTTTCCATATCGAGAGTGAGGGTCGGCGTGTAGATATGATCAATTCGAATGACGTTCGGCCAGCGGATCTCGTACCGCTGTTTTTCGGCCACCGGCTCGATGCGGGTCTTGGGCGTTGGCGGGAGTGGTGGGGGGCCGTCGTGGGATTCGTGCGGCAGGAAGGTGAACGGGACACCAAAGATATTGACGTATTCAGGCTCAAACAGGCCCGTATCCGGTTTTACTTCGTAAGATGTCCTCCTCAATCCACGCCCGACGACCTGCTCGCAGAGCAACTGGCTTGTGAACGCGCGAAGCCCCATAATATGGGTGACCGTCTTGGCATCCCATCCCTCGGAGAGCATCCCAACAGAGATGACCTTCTGCACGTTTTCGCCAGGCTCGCCGACTTGTCCAACTGTGTCGACTGTCAGCCGGAGCACTTCCGAGAGTTCCTTCTTGGAGTGCCTGCGGCTGCTTTTCTGGCCCCGTTCTCCGTCTTGGCTTTCGGCTACGACTGCGGGCGGTTCCATTTGTGATTCCGCCATTTGAAGAACCTTTGAGTCTATGTGGAGTATCCTTTCCGGGACGCAGAGCTCGTCTATACGGATTCTCTTGTGGGTAAAGGCGTAGTTGACTCGGGCCGCTGTTTCTGTGCGGTTCGCGACCGTAATCATGACAGGGGGCGTCTGAAAGCCCTGTTGGTTCCAGAGCTTTGCCGTTTCGAGCCAGTCTTTTCCGAGAAGGTAGTAACCATTAGTAACCAAATCGGGGAGCGGCTCCTGCTCCTCGGCCTTGCGGTTGATGTCGTCCTTAACTTCAGGGTCGGCATAGATATGGTAGAGACGGGATTTGTAGTCCGGGGAATACTTACCGTCATCACGGATGACAACTCTCGGTGTCTTGACCAGGCCCGATTCGATGGCATCGTTGAGCCCGAAGTCGCCGACGATCCATTCGAAAAGCGCTTCTTCTGAGCTTCTCTTTCCCGTCGGCGTGAAGGGAGTCGCCGAGAAGTCGTAGCAGGTGGTTATGTTTCGAACCTTGTGGATGCGGTCCAGTCCGCTGACCCAGACAGTGGCCTCTTCAATCTGGTCCTTCGTGAGGCCTTTGACCTTAGATTCGGCAGGAACGCGCCAGGCATGGTGAGCCTCATCGTTGATGACAATAATGTTGCGTGCATTTCGCATGCCTTGCAAGACATCGCGCACGTATGCCTCGTCGCTCTTTGAGCCTCGCTTGTCCACACTCCTCTTCTTCGCGATATCCTCTTCTGTGTCCCAATCCAACGCGTGCCAATTGGTGACGGAGACCTTGCCCTGACGCAGCTTCTCAGAAGGGCCGGGGCCGGGAGGCAGGACGTTGAACTCATCGTAGTAGTTCCCCTCCGCCGACGGTTGCAGAACCTGAAGGCGGCTCTTGACAGTCAATCCCGGGGCGACGACGAAGACGTACTTCGAGAACCTGCTATCCTGAGGATAAGTCACCTTGTTCAGCACTTGCCAGGCGATCAGCATGGCCATGACAACGGTCTTGCCGGAGCCGGTTGCCATCTTGGAGCAGATGCGCTGGAAGGCTCCTCCGTCAGACGGTATCTCTATCCCGACCTTCTCTGCTTGGGGCGCCTCGGTGAGCCAGATGAGCGTTTCAATAGCCTCCAACTGACAGAAGAAGAAACGGCGATCTCCACGTTCTTCGGGATTGTTCCAGTACTTGAGAAGTCGCATCGTTATTCCGGTGACGCCGGCATAAGGGTTCGTACGATGCTCTCGCCAGGCCTTAACTCGGGGTCTGATCTTATTGACGAGAGGTATCTCGACGAAAATGCCTGGATCGTCGAACGCCTTGGAGGTCTCGGAAGCGATCAGATACCCCGCAGGGCGTCTGCCTTCCTTCAGGTCAAAGAGGCGGGTTTCGCGGTCGTAACTCCAGTATTGTTTCGGCTCTTCGTAAGGCGAATTGATGATTAGTTTGTCTATTGTTTTCTTGCCCATCATTCCACCTCGATGATCCGCAGGCTTTCTATTCCCCTATCGTCCACGATCTTCACGGCTACGCGACGGTTGTCGCCGATCTGAAAGGGCAAAGAAATCGTGCCTCTGTACGCCTCAATGAGCTCTTCATCAATTTCAGACCTCAGAGTCCTCGCCAGGCGAGACCAACCTTCCTTGTCGCCGGCCATTGGGAAGAAAACCTGCCTGGGAAAGAGGCTTCTGCCGTCATAATCGGTGTCCAACATCCACATGGCTATGTTGGCTTTGCCGCCGGATTCGATGGTGCCGGACTTCGTGTTGTAGTAATCGAAGCCGAGTACTTCGATGCGGAATTTGCCCTTGTCCTTCCCCTTTTGGATTTTTTCCAGGCTCACGTCGGGTTGGCCGATGAGCCAGAAGCTCTCGTTGCTGGCGCGCTTCTTCTTGAGGTCCTCCGTTTGGAGGTCCGCGTTCATTTGAGCCTTGAGCAAGGTCACGCCCGGCCAATCGGTCTCGTCAATGTCCTTCGCGGCTTGCGGATCGAACTGGAAGGCCGCGAAGACTACAATCTTCGGCTTAGGGACAAGCCTCTGTGCTTCCTGAATGGCCAGCTCCACCTGCCGTTTCTCGAGCGGAGCGTGCTCTGGGCCAAAAGAGACAACGGCTCGGAAAGGCTGACCATATGCTGCATCGGTTTCACGTACGGAGTCGGCGCCCCGATCGTTGGGTTTTGTTTCCGCATCTGCATGAAGCCAGCGGGTGCCGGCGAGCGGTTCGACGCGGGAGAAAAGAATATATTGCCCTCTCTTTCCGCGTATACCGGTTCGGAGGAGTTCGTCCCGCCACTCGGCCTGCCTCACAGTTTCCCCTGAGCGCGCCACGGACTCATCGGCAGGCGAATCCGGGTCTGCCCCGGAAAGCGGTTTTACGGCTGGCGCGGGCACGGCCTCGACCGTGAACGGGCCGCTGACGCGAGTCTTTTTCTTATCCACGAACGGCTGGTCGTAGAGCGTTTCCGTCTTGGGGGGCTGCTTGGTGGCGATGGATTTCAGCGTGATATGGGGGACGCTCCTGTAGTTCAAGCCGCTGCCTACGCCCTCCTCCGGATGGGCCAGTTCGTAGTAGTCGTAGACGGCGGTCATCAGGCGCTGGCGGGCGAGGGTGAGTGCCACGCGGGAGGTGTCGCAGGTGATCCAGCGCCGCCCCCACTGCTCGGCCACGTAGGCCGTCGTCCCGCTGCCGCAGGTCGGGTCGAACACCAGACCGCCGGGGTCGGTGGTCATCAATAGGCACCTTTGGAGAACCTTTGTGGATGTCTGGACAGCATAGGCCTTGTTTTGCTCTGACATCTGGTCGTTCCAGATGTTGTCAGTTCGCTCGAAGGGAAAGTCCGTGTAGTACCGCACGAACTTGGGGCTGCGTCCGTAGACCTCTATTCTTTTTTCCTGAGCGAGGTTGTCCACACCCTCTTGGTTTGTCTGAAAACTGCCGCTCGATATCGTGTATTGGTCGCCGCCTATCACTATCGAATCCCCGTTCCCAGACTGGCTCCTGAGATCCGTGAGGGTATATGTTGTCGCACCATCAGGTAGGGTTGCTAAGGTTAGGGCCTTCTTCTGGCTCTTTTCCCAATCCCGAATCGACAATCGTGTTCCATCCTTCAGCTCGATTTTTGAATAGTATTGCTTGTAATATTCAAAGTCCTTAGCCTCATATAAGTCATGGTATTTGATCGCTGCCAGATCTCTTGAATACCATATGAGGTAGTCACAGGCTTTGTCCATCGTCTTCTTGCCGAGGCCTGTTGTCGTTCTGAAGCTGACTAAGCGGACGAAGTTTTGCTTGCCGAAAATCTCATCCATCAACTCCCTCACGTGGTGCAGGTTCTCCTCCGAGATCTGCACAAAAATGCTTCCCTTCTGCGCCAACAGCTCCTTTGCAAGCAGCAGTCTATCCCGAACGTAGGTCAGGTAGGAGTGGATGCCCAGTTCCCAGGTGTCGCGGAAGGCGCGAATTTGTTCCGGCTCGGCGGTCAGGTCTTCGTCCTTGCCGTCCTTGACGTCGCGCTTATTCACGAAGGGCTGAAAGTTGGAGCCGTACTTGATGCCGTAAGGGGGGTCTATGTAGATCATCTGAACCTTGCCCGCCATCCCCTCTTTTTCAAGCAGGGAATTCATGACCAAAAGTGAGTCCCCGGCAATGAGGCGGTTGGTCCAGTTGTGCTTGTGCTTGTAGAACTCGATAGCCTGACGAATGGGCGGATTTTCTTCCGGTGAGGCAAATAGCGATAATTGTTCAGCCTTCCTGCCGGTTGTTTTCCGTACCGCCTCGATGATGCTGCGTGGGTCAATGCGCTCATGGACGTGAAGCGAGACTGTTCGCACCTCAAAAGACGTGTGCTCGGCCTTCCCCGCCCACTGAAGCTCCGGATCGAGGTGCGGATCATAAGCGTAGGTCTTATTGCCGCTATCCTTATCCGTCTCAGGCGTGACCAACCCCACCGGCGGATTGTTGACCCGCTCTTTCCCCTTGTGGTCATACTGCTCAATGGGCTTCTTCGTGCGTCCGTTTCTCTTTGACATTGGACTTGTCCCCCTGTCGCTTTTCCACTCCGTTGGCTTAGCTACTTTTCGAGTGGCTGCGTGCGCGTCCCTCATTCAATCTGGGACTGGCACTTGCCATAATAACGCGGCGCCGGAGCATTTGCACGGAAAATCTTGCGTGAGGTTGGCTGGCGAGGTCGGGATCAGGTGCGGGCCTTTCTGGATCTGCGGGCGGTCTTATATTTCTGGGAGATGACGTCGAAGAGGGGTTCGGCGGGATCGAGGCGGCAGACGGTTTCGAGGACGTGGGCGATGCCTTCGTCGGAGAGGAGGCGCTGGAGCTCGACGGCTTTTTCATCCTCCGGGTTGTCGTAACGAAGAGCGGCAAGGATGCCATCGAGAAGATAGACGGGTTTGACGCCATATTCCAGCGCCAAGAGTGCGCTGCCGATGAACCGATCCCGTCTTCCCAGCTTCCGAATTGGGTCGTTCGCGACTCTGGCAACCGTGTCTCCCAGGGCAACGTTCGCGAACCGTCGCAGGATGTCCTCGATGTGTGCGCGGTGTTCTTTGGGGTTGAATGCGTGTTTTTTGATGAGGGCACGGCCGGATTCGCTCAGGCCGGTGAGGGTTTTGCGTCTGATTTCTCTGTCTGCGATAGCCTCGTAGATGTAGGTGTAAGCTTTCTGGTAACCGAAGTAGGCGCAGAGGGCGTGACCCGCGTTGTGGGTGAAGAGCTTCCGTTCCTCGAGGGCGGGTAGGTTGTCGGAAAACAGGAAGCCCTCGATTTCGGGGAGGGGGCCTTTGAAGGCGGGTTTGTCCACGGGGAGGATGCAGTAAGGCTCGACGGCTATCTGGGCAGGATTCTCTCTTCTCATCTCCTCGGTGACAACGGGGACCATCCGGCTGACGACGGTCGCGACCCAACCGATTTTTTCCTCGATGAGATGGTGGTGTCGGTCGGGCAAATGCTGGAGCACGAGGTTCTTCAGATGCTCGCCGGAATGGATGATGTTCTCGCAGATGATGACGTTCAGCTCTGCCATGTTTGCGGCATCGAACCGGCGCTGGAGAGCTTCCGCGATGGTCGCCGCGACTACTGGCAAAGCGTTGACGCCAACAGCGGTCGCAATAATGTCAGCGGTCGCAATCTCGCGGCTGACGCCGTCAGCATCCTCGGCGGGAATCGCCCGCACCCCTTCGACAGAATACGTCCACTTCTTCTCCCCGACGATCCTTATGGGGTAAGCGTGGTCTTTGTTCAAACGGTCAATGATTTCCCTGGCAAGCTCGATGAAAACAATCTCGTAACCGGATTGGGAAAAAAGCTGTCCGAGGAAGCCTCTGCCGATATTTCCCGCTCCGAAAACGACCGCTTTCATGTTCCGACCGTCACAAGCCATCGTTGTAGTCGCGGCCTTCGCCCACTATTCTTCTTCCCCCTCTTCCAGCGGAATAGTGGACGAATCTAAGTTGATATCTGACGACCCGCAGTTAGGGCATGTCAAACCAAAGGTCGGATTCTCGTTTCCGTGCGCCTCCAGCGCAATGATTTGTCCACAATTTCTGCATTGAACCGCCCGGTAAGCTGTTTTTTCTTTACAAGAAGGACACGTTACTTGCGGAAAAACATCCCGCGTGGGCAGCTCCTTCTTGAAGAGTTTATCGGGATTGGGATTCGGGCAATCGGGATTCGTGCAAATCATGGTTGAAGTTCTGCGGAACTCTTTCGGCTGCCTTATTGACCGAACACGAAGGTACAGTATTGTCATCGCGGCAACGAACAGAACCAACACTAACAGCAAGCCGATCGGCTTTTTGGTCCTCGCTGCAACGGCCTTTTTCTTCCCTCCTTTGCTCTGCGATTTGTCAATGAAAACCACAGGGAAGAACTTTTCCGATCCGCACTCCGGGCACTTCATCCCAAGAGTCCACTCAACTTTTGACTCCTTCCCGCAGGTCTGACACCTGGCTGCGACTGACTTGGCCATAGTTTCCTCCGAGTGTTGATTGCTTAGATTGCGATGTGCGTCTTCTTGTAAAGCCCGTACTGCAAGATGTATTCCTCGACCGCTCGGGGAACGAGATACCTTATGGACTCCCCTCTTTCTACTTTGCCACGGACCTCTGTCGAGGAAATCCCGATCAGCGGCGCCGAGACAACGTGATGCAGAAGGGACTCCTTGACCGATTCCGGCAGACCGAGCTCTTGCTCTGGCATCTGCCCGATCTCCCACCCCGGACGCGAAACGACCACCAGAGTACACAGCTTATCTAATTCTTCGATGTTTTTCCACGTTCTAAGCTCTGGCACGCTGTCGCCGCCGATAATGAAAAAGAAGTCCGCAGGCTCGCTTTCACCCTTTCTGAGCGCTTTGAGCGTCTCAACGGAATAAGACATACCCTCCCTGTGCATCTCTACGTCGGAGACTTCGAAGAAGGGATTGTCAGCGACAGCAAGAGAAACGAGCTGATACCTGTGAGGGGCGTGGAGGACCTCTTGCCCCTCCTTATGGGGCGGATGAGCAGAAGGGATAAACAAGACCTTGCTCAGTTCACACTTCTCCCTCACAGCTTCGGCTATGATAAGGTGTCCGACGTGTATGGGATTGAACGTTCCCCCCAGGATTCCGAGCTTCTTCTTCGCAGTTGCCATTTTAAGACGCTTTTCGCCCTTTGCGATTGGACAATTCTTTGATGACTGCGACCAGTTTTTCCAATCCGGAGCCCGTCAAGCACGAGATCGGGAGAATCTTCTCCTTCGCCACGCCTGATTCCCTGTAGAAAATCTCGAGATTTCGAGCTGCGCTCTCCAGGTCCATCTTGTTGCACGCCACAACGAAAGGCCGGATGCCCAGTTGCTCATTATGCAGTTGAAGTTCCCGCCGCAGAACGCGGTAATCCTCCAGGGGAGTTCGTCCATCCACGCCCGCCATGTCAACGAGTAACACAAGCACAGAGGTGCGCTCGATATGGCGGAGAAACTGGTGCCCCAGCCCTCGGTCCGCGTGCGCTCCTTCTATCAGTCCCGGTACGTCCGCCACTTTGACAATTCTGTAATCATCTGCCAGTTTGAGGACGCCGAGGTTCGGAGACAAAGTTGTGAAGGGATAGTCGGCGATCTTCGGTCGGGCATCGCATATTTTCGACAGGAGCGTTGACTTCCCCGCGTTGGGGAAACCGACGAGTCCCACATCGGCGATTAACTTCAGTTCGAGGTCCAGGGTGACTCTCTCAGCCGGTTTGCCTTTTTCGAATTGGCGAGGGGATTGATTGGTCGCGCTTTTGAAACTCGCATTTCCTCTCCCGCCGCGCCCGCCCTGCGCAACGACAAACCGCTCGCCGGGTGCGGTGAAATCGAAAAGCATTGCGCCGGATTTCGCTTCACGAACGACTATTCCAGCCGGCACAACTACCTCGACATCTTTTCCGTCCGCGCCCGTCTTCAACTTACCTTTACCATTCCGTCCATCACCTGCCCTTATTAAGGGCTGAAATCTCAGGGAAACGAGACTGCTAACATCCTCGTTTGCCACGAGTATAACACACCCGCCATTTCCACCATTGCCGCCATCGGGGCCGCCTCGCGGAACATACTTCTCCCTTCGGAAGCTGACGCAACCGTCACCTCCTTTTCCCGCGATCGCTTGTATCCTCACGTAATCTACGAACACTTTTCCCCAACCGGTTGCTGGTCTTGCCCGTTACCGTTGCCTGCCGGGGGCTTCGAGAGCTCTGCGGTAGTATGCGGCGGGGTCGCCAACGGAGACTCTATACGATTCCTCCATCATCTTTCTAAGGGGCTCGTGTTCGTCAGGGATTGATTCAAGGAGTGTTCGCTTTATCTCCGCGAGGTGTCTCAGCGTCCTTCCCTCGAAGCGGAAGGAAAGCTTGTCCGGCTCCGTGGAAGATGTTCTGAAGACCACCCACGAACACCACTCCTTCCCATCGTGCTTCTCCGCTCGCAAATCGCGCCCGATAACGCTCAGCTTATAGACGCTGTCATTCTGGAATCGTTTTCGCAGCGCTTCTACGACCCGAGCGCTGCGACTTTCGTCATAGGTAACCCTCAGCTCCGGCGAGGTGAAGTAAGCCGGCAATTCCTTGCGAGCTTCCGCCAGGGTTTGACGACGGCTCTTCAATACGCGGAACAACATAAGCGTCGTGTACAACGCGTCGTCGCCGTTCCTGACGTAATAGAGGTCATCTCCGTAGAAAAAATGCCCGCTGATTTCCGACCCGAAAACCGCTCCAACTTGCTTCATTTTCTCTTTTATGCTTCGCCACCCTGTTTCCTGGATCACGGGCGTCCCGTTGGCTTCCTCAACCACCTGCGGCACACCGTTCGAGCACTGGCAATGGTACACCACTTTGGCTTTCTTGCGAGCCTCTTCCAAGATGCGACTTCCGACGATCATTGCTATCTCATCTGCGGGGACGACCTCGCTGCTCTCGTCAACGAAAACCGCCCTATCCATATCGCCGTCGAACGCCACGCCAACTCCTCCCCATGCCTTCACGGCATTCCTCAATTCTCCGATGTTACCGGGGAGAGTGGGGTCCGGGGCATTGTCCTGAAGATAGGAGAATCTCCTATCCACGTAAGCGTGAAGACACTCCAGATCGAATTTCAAATTCTTGAGCACCTGTGGCCCAATGATCGAGGAAGTGCCGAAGAGAGAGTCCATCACCAGCGATTGGCCCTTTCCGAGGTTCGATTCGAAAGTCGCCGCAAGGTATTCCTGGTATTCGTTGAGCACATCCTCTCGCTTGTTGATGACCTCTCTCGCCGCCAAGGACAGAACGGGCTGCTGGCGGGAGGACCTTTCCGTGAAGCAGAGCTTCGCTCCGTTGAAACTCGCGCGAGAGTGGGAAGCGGTTACATAGGCGATGGCGTCTGCTCGATATAGCTTCGCCGCAAAGTACGCCAGAGGTTTCGCGATGTCCCCACCTATGAGAATGATGCTGCCGCCTCGGTTGATGATCCCCCGGCTGAGAGATTCCATCAGAACTAACGTATCGTCTCTGGTGTCGCCGCCCACAACAACCTGTGGCGATGGTACTCTGTTCGACCTTGCCCTCAAGACGACGTTCTCGCCGATACGCCGGAAGACGTCCGGCTCAATCCACTCTGCTCGAAGGTCCACCTCACGCTTCTTAAAGACCTTCTCAGGGAGCATTTTCGTCATTACCACACTCCGATTATCTCAACCACTTCGTCAACCTACTCAATCAATGTCCTCAATCCTTCGAGGTTGACAAATCTTCCGAGCTTGACTACCTCGGCAGGAATGGACCGCACGAACAGAGCATTCTCGCACATACCGCCGGATAAGAAAAGGGTTTGTGGCTTCCCTGCGAAGTGAAACACATCTATTGCGACGCCCTTCACAAACTTCGCTACCGCTCGCGGCAAATCCTCACCTTGCGAAACAAGGTCAAAGAGGCTGCTGATTCCGAGAATACCGCACTTCACTGAAAGACCCTCTTCGGACGGCTCAATCTCATCGTACGTTAGCTGATAATAGCGAGACAAAAGCTCCATTGTGAAACCTGTCAGCGATCCGCACATGTAGTTCCAATCGCACCCCGCGTATTGACCGTTCTTGAAACTCACTTTTTTGATGTCCCGGCCGCCCACGTCAACGCAGACGAAATCATCCCTCCCCACCATCGCTTTTGCTCCTGTGGCCATGGCGACCAGCTCGTTTTCTATTCGTCTGGCACGTCCTCTGGCGTTGTGCCCGCAACCGATGTCCGCCTGAACGCCGGCATCCAGCTCAACGGTGGGAACTGTTCTCATATCACCATTGTTGCACAACTTCGTATAGCTCGTCCCAAAATCGCCCAGGATCACAGCGCACCTCGCAGTTTCAGAAAAGCTTCTATCTTCTGGATGGTGCTGTTGTCCACCTTTTCGTCGCACTCCACAAAAAGCCCCTGATGTTTCTCCGCAAGAGTCCTGGCAAGGATGCTTTTCTGGCAAAAGCTCTGTGCGAAAAAGACGACCGGTATATTCGGCGGCGCCTCCATTTCCAACTTAAGATCAGCAGGCGTCCTGCTGTCCATGCACCGGCTCCAGCCGAGGATGATCGTCTCGTTCGGAAAACCTTCCAAAATCGCAAAATCGCTCGGCGGCACTCCCCAGAACCCGGCTTTCGGAGACGAACTGCTTCTTGGGAAATCCGGCAGCTCCGGTCGAATGACCTTGTCCACAATTCGCTCCATCCTCTCCCGGAGCGGCACGGCGTAACATTCGCAATTGCTTGATGCTCTTGGAACGGAGTCCAGATTCTCCTCGGCAATAATCTTCGCGGAGGGCAGAAGGTCGTGCAAGATCGCGCAAAGATACCTTGCCCCTTCGCACTTACCCGGCCCCACGTCTGCAAGGATGACGTCCGGCTTGACAATCATCGCGTTGGTGAAGCATGTCGTCAACACCGCGCAGAAAATCTTCGGGCACCGGCTCTCCACCACATCGTCAAACAGGGCGCCTTGCAGAGGACAATCGAGGTCAACTATATCCTCTCCGCGAAATCTTTCGAGGAGGCTCCGCGATGGAAGACCTATTATTCCTATCATGTTCCTTTCCGGGCTGGGGTTTCGGGTTTGGGGTGGCCAGCCGATACCCCATGCCCTATACCCCATTTCCGCGATCTCTATTCCACGTAAACTGTCGGGTCTTTCACTCCCGCTTCCGCGAAGGCTTTCTTCCGGAAATGACAGCTATCGCATTTCCCGCAGGCTTTTCCGCCGCTGGCTGGATCGTAGCAACTGTGCGTGAGAGAATAGTCCACCCCCAGCCCTAAGCCGGTCCTGATTATCTGGCTTTTGGACACGTTCACAAAAGGCGCCTGGACCTCGATCGGCTTGTCTTCGACGCCTGTCTTCGTCCCCAAATCAGCGACTCTCTGAAAAGCCTCGATATATTCCGGGCGGCAGTCGGGATAACCGCTGTAATCAACGGCAGTCACTCCGATGAAAAGGTCGGTCGCCCCGATCGCTTCCGCCCACGATAA
>JABMQX010000671.1 GCA_013203085.1 bacterium
CAGAAGCTCTACCTCCAATCGGAGCGAATGGGCAAGGCGGTCGTCTGCATCACAAGCGGTAACGATTATCTATCGGTGAGAGCCGAGCTTCCGATTGGAATCATGGGGTGGGTCGCCTCTTTCCTCACGGAACCGCTTGCCCGTGCACGGGAATCGGCACGGCGAACAACCTGCATGCATAATCTCAAGCAGATAATGATAGCGTGCCACACCTACGCAGCCGATCATAAGGACAAATTCCCCGACAGGCTCTCCGAACTCCATCCCCACGTCGGGTCCCTGGATGTTTTTTGCTGCCCTTCGACCGGCGTCGTCGTTTCACGCCCCGAGGACATAGATTCCATGTCGAGCTATAAGCTGATTGGCGGCTTTGTCCTCAAGGAGGTTAAGGAGACTGGGAAGAAGCTCGTTTTGTACGAAAGTCTGGAAAATCACGGGGATGGCGCGAACGTCGCTTTCGCGGACGGCCATTGCATGTGGGTCAAGCCTGAAAGGCTCCGCGAGCTTCTGAAAGAAGCAGGCCAGTAAACGGATATACACCGGCAAATGGAGGGAAAGATCATGCGGACAGTACACAGAAACCTCGCCAGATTTCTTTTGGTGGCGGCGGCCATCGCCCTGATTCTCGGCCCCGCAAGGCCGGCTTTTTCAGGCTGGCTCGATGGCGTCAAGGAGATGAAGATAGGTGAACAGACACTTCCGATCTGTCCCGAAGAGTACTTGGCCAAAACCGGCCTCCCGATCAGGGAAGTGCCCGATGACCAGAACGCCGCCATCGAATATGTCAAAGCTATCAACCTTTACGTCAAGCGACCGGACGAACTCGATGACCTTTACCAGTACGTGATGCGCAACGTCTGGATTGACGAAGCCGACAAGGTTATCCCCTGGCTCGAAAAGAACGCTGGTGCCATCGCCGCGGTTCGGGAAGGCGCTAAGAAGGCGGACTCCAAATTCCCTTTCTTTGGGGGCCCCGGAGTGTCCCTTTACGAGCTGCTCCTGCCCCACCTTGGCCGCATGAGAGAGCTTGCCAGACTCGTCGTCGTCCAGGGCAAATACCTCGAACATCAGAAGAAATATCGTGAAGCCCTGGACACATATCTGGTGGCAGCGAAATTGGGTTACCACGTTTCCCGAGAACCCTTTCTTATCTCCGGTCTCGTGGGCATAGCCTGCGATTCCATAGCCGCCAAGCGCATCGAAAGCTGCATCCTCAGAAACCGCCTCGATACCGACACCCTCACCTACCTCCTTGACAGATTGCATGTCGTGGGCACAGCGGCAGAGAATTACCAGATCGCCATGGCCGCAGAGAAGGCCGGTAATCTGTGGGCGGTGGACGAGTTCTTCGATCGCCCTGCAAGATTCAGGATGATGTTCGAAGGTTCAGGAGGGGGGGGCGCAAAACTGAAGGAGGTTCTCTCCGGGGGGCTGGGCAAATCCCCCGGACTTCGCGCCATCATGAAATCGGACATCCGCCGCTACTGGAATCGGATGGACAAATGGAATGACCTCCCCGACCACATCGCCCTTCGGCCTGAGAACATACCCCACGAGAAGATCATCGAGGAACTCCCTCCCTGGAGCCTCGCCAAGATGCTTGCCCCCGCCTTGAGCCATGCCAGGGTTTCATTCGTCCGCCTGAAAGCGATGAAGGCGATTCTCACCGCCGAGATCGCCCTTCAGATTTACCGCAACGAGAACAACAGCTATCCTCGAAATCTCGAGCAGCTCAAGGGAATCCTCAGCAAGACTCCGATTGACCCTTTCACCAATGAGCCTCTGAAGTACAGGCGCACGGAAAACGGCTATGTCGTTTACAGTGTGAATGAGAACCTTGTGGACGATGGCGGTGAAGGCGATCTGGCCCGCGGACGAAAGGACATCGTCGGCCGCTATCCCTTGCCCGAACCTGAACCGTTCAAATGAACTGAAAGAAAGCGAAACCGCAGAGAGTGCAGACGACGCAGAGGGTACATGAAGTCCGTGTCCTATCTCTGCGCTCTCCGCGCTCTCCGCGGTTATCTCTCCCGTTCTCGGAACAAAGAAAAATGCTGGAAGGGGGACTTGAACCCCCACGGGCTATTCACCCACTAGCCCCTCACGCTAGCGCGTCTGCCAA
>JABMQX010000070.1 GCA_013203085.1 bacterium
GCCACTGCCACTGAAATGGAGCCGCACCCCTTCGTGATTGGCTGCGAAAACTGAACGTGTCTATTCAACGCTGATCTCCCTTCTTGGGAGATCTCACAGGGTCAAACCTACACTCTTTCAACAGCCCCGGCGTCCCTGAAATGCTTATGGCTGCACGATTTCAATCGGGATGGCCGGGAAGAAACCCATCGAAACACGGCGTCTCTGCGGGGCCGGTTTGCCTTCTTGCTGTTTAGGCGTAAACTCCCTGAAGGCCTCGACAATCAGGTTGTCCGCGAAACCGCTTTGCATGGTATTCCTATCGGTCTTCAGTTGAAATGCCAGACCTTCGGGCACAACAGTCACATCGTGAAGGGTTATTCCCTCAGGCGGTTCATTGAGTTCCAGTTGCATTTCCTTAAGCATCGGCCTTCTCTGGGTCTTGATCAGTACCTGGGCTGAGCCGCCCGCGGGAATCCGGACGGGACCGTCGCCGGCCAGTTCAATGGAAGGCGCACGCCATCTGGCCTTTTTGACCAAGACCAGGAGTTTCTGCGCCGGCACCAGGTGCCGGTAGAGGTATGCCTGCATCACATCATCTGCGGGAACAGCCGGATGGCTGACGGTCCGCCCGCGGATCCGGCCGCGGCCTTCTATCTGCAAGGCGACCGGCTGATCGGGCGCCTTAGGGGGTGCTGTCAGGGTCATGCGGACGCGATCGCGTCCGGCAGGAATCCGCCCGCCGTTGAGCTCGAAACCGGCGCTCCGCTCTTTCAAAACCACTTCGATCTCGACGTTAAAGCCATCTTTCCTCAATGCGTGTACGCAGACCGGAACGCTGCCCCCGGCTCGCACGCCAATGCTGGAAGGTATCACGCGGAGCGCGAAATCGGGCTGCGGGGCAGCGATGCGCAAGCGGTAGCCATACGCCTCGCCTCCGTGATGCTGCGAATCAGCCAGATGCACATAGTACGTTCCATTCTTCGGCAACTCGGCCATTAGATACGAATCGGCGTGG
Source organism: bacterium (assembly GCA_013203085.1). Taxonomy (GTDB): domain Bacteria; phylum Auribacterota; class JABMQX01; order JABMQX01; family JABMQX01; genus JABMQX01. The sequence continues at coordinate 998 of JABMQX010000070.1, forward strand.
TGCGTGATCAGTCCCACAATATCCTTGTGCAGGTGACCATCTTTAAGCACGTGATCATCATTCCATTCCAGTACATGGCCCGATGCATCGGTCAACCGCAGGAGCGAGTCCAGCGGAGAATTCAACCGCCGACCATAGACTTCAGCCACCACTTTATCGCCGGCGCGACCCTTAAACTGAAATACGTCGATATCGCCGGGCTGGGCAATGCGGCCGTTGATGATCTTCGGCAGGTCGATTTGCTGTGCGTCCTTTGTGGTGTCGTTGACTTCGGTTTCATTGCACTCAGGCAGTGTATCCACGGCATACGGAATGGAATTAGAGAGCTTTTTTTCCTCACGGTAGGCCGTGTGCCGGATGCAGTCGCCGCCGGGTCGGGTATCCAACGGTAATCGGGTCCTGGGGAGGTTCCAGCCGTTGATCGAGGCGAAGGTTTTGACGCCCGCTCTACCGCCCAGGGGGAACATGTGCGTAATGAAGGGTTGTTCGCCCACGGCGATGCGGTAAACAAAATCCTCCCGTCCGCGATAGATAGAATCGCGGATTTCCAGTTCGTATTCGCCGTCTTCGGGAATCTGGTAGAAGAGGACCGGGTCGGGATTGAAAAGGTAATCGTCCGCGAAGGCCACTTCTTTGCCCCTGGCATCGTAAAGGGCCAGCGTGGCCTGAAACCAGCCGGGGACGGCATCGGCCAGATACGGGATCAGGCTCCGGGCCTGCGTCTCTATCACGAGCTTTTGTCCCTGTTGCGCACGGAAACGGAAACGATCGGCGTCTCCCGGCATGATCTGTCCGTTCAACAGCACGGGCAGCTCGAGGGGCTTTGGTTTCGGTAGATTGCCCCCCTTCGGGAGGTTGGGCCCTCTCAACAGGTTGGGTAAGTTGCGCAGGTCGGGATACGCTTTTTGATTGTTGGGTTCCAGTTCACGAATTTCCGGCAGCAGACCCACCTGGAAGACCATGGGGTCTGTCAGGCCTGTTGGGGTTCTGATCCGGAGTTCCCGGTTGCCGGGCTCCGCGCCGGGATCCATGGTGACTTCTATTAGCACCGATTCGGCAAGCTGCCGGTTGGGCTGACTCTTTCTCCGGGAGGCTAACAATACCGTGGTAACATGCGCCAGTTCTCTCAGGCTTTTATTCTCAAGGTCATACAATAACGGATGCTCCGGCAGCTTCACTTCCGCTGCCTTTGCCGCGTTTTCTTTTCTTGATGCCTTGGGCTTATCCACGTCCTTTTCTGCGAGTCTCGTTTGAAGGATTGGGGAACGACTCCGGCCTGTCCCGGACAATTCGGCTAACCGCTTCTGACGCACTTCTCTTAACCGCCTTTGGAGCAACTCGCGCTGTTCTTTGTTTAAATTCCTGAGGGGCCTCATGTACTGAATAACCCTCGCGCGCACGCCCTCGCCGGAGACGTACACGTCGCTGGCACCTCTAAGGAACTGGCCCCCGGCCGTGATCTGAGTGACGGAGCCTTGGTGCCCGCCTCCGGGATAGAGATAGCCGATATGCGGTTCTCTTGTATTCGACTGACCCCACGCAGTCGCAGCGCATAGGGTCAACCCCATGAATAATAGAACTGGTCTCCAGATGAATGACATGGTTCAGCTCCTGGGTCTACATAATCTCTTTGAGTCGCCCCCCGCTTTCCTCCGATGGCGGCATGACCTTGACCTGCAACCCGCGCGGGTTGGGCAGTGGATCATCGGGATCGATGCCGAGCAACTCATACATGCTCCCAAGCAGGTCTTGCGGATACACAGGCCGCTCCGCCACTTCGGTGCCCTTTTCGTTGGAGGCCCCGACGACACGACCACCCTTGAAGCCTCCACCGGCTACGACGGCACAGAAGCATTTGCCGTAATGCGACCGGCCGCCGTTCCAGGGCGGGTCCCACTGGATTTTTGGGCCTCGTCCAAACTCGCCGCTCCACCAGATGATCGTGCTCTCGAGCAGGCCCCGATCCGACAGGTCCTGCAACAGAGTGGCCATGCCCCGGTCCATCTCGGGGAGCTTGCGGCGCATGGTTTCGAAGTGCTGTTTATGAGTGTCCCATCCCTTGTAGTTGATAGTGACGTAGGGCACGCCGTGTTCGACCAGCCGGCGCGCCATCAGGCAGGACTGGCCAAACGTGTTACGGCCGTACCGTTCTCGAATTTCGTCTTTCTCCTCCGACAGATCGAACAGCTTCCGGGCATCGCCGAACATCATACCGTAGGCATTTTCCTCGCAGCGGTCGAGTCGTTCGAAGTGCGGGTTTTCCGGCATGGCCTTGCCGAGCGAATCGAGGGCATGGAGCAGCTCTCGCCGGCTGCGCTGGCGATTATCGGAAATGCCTTTTGCGACGATCCCTTCCACGACGAAGGGGGTCTGGTTGGGGTCGCTGCCGGTGGCGAACGGTTTATATCGTGGCCCCAGAAAACCCGCTTCGGAAAAACGGCCCTGAGGCTGGGTCAACACAACATAGGGCGGGACAAGCCCTTTGTATCCATGATCATATCCCTTGAACAGCGACACGACGGCGCCGACACAGGGATAGACCAACCGGCCGGGTTTGCGCCCGGTCTGCACTGCGTAGGAAGCTGTTTCGTGCGCGTTAATACCGTGGGTCATGCTGCGGATGATGGAATACTTGTCGGCCCGCTGTGCCAGCAGCGGCAGCATTTCGCCGATTTGTATTCCCTCCACATTGGTGGGGATCGGCTTGTTGAAAGGGCCGCAATAGTCGTAGCCCGCGTCCGGCTTCGGATCGAAGGTGTCCAGATGGGACGGGCCGCCCCACATCCAGATCTGTATGACCGACCTGGCCCTGGGGTTGAGAGGTGCGGTCCTCGCCTGGAGACGCAAAGGGTCTATCAGTGCCAGGCCGGCCGCCCCGAGAAGTCCCCGTTTTAACGCTTCACGCCGAGTCATGAAGCCTGTGGTTTGTTGCTTGCTCATATAACCGTTTTCTCCCTTTTCATCAGATAACCGGAGGGGCGGCATCCGGCCAGCTCAATGCCGGTACAAGAATTCTTTGGTGTTAATCAACGCCCAAGCCAGATCGTTCGTGCCCTGTCTGGTGTTTATTCCCTTGGTCTGAAAGTATTTTTCCGTGGCGGCCAGTTCGGCCCGCGTTGGATAACGTGACAGAATGTTCAGATAGATCATGTTAATCAGCATGCGGCGGTTCCCTTTGGCGGTTCTGATCAGTCCGTTCAACCGCCTGCTGCGTTCGATCTTGTTTTGAATATGGGTCGAGTTCAACAGGTTCAGCCGCTGTGCGTCCGTGATTTGATTGTTGCGTTCGGATTCCAGGCCCGTATCGCGAGCCGGACGGCCGAACATTTCGAGGAACTGACTGGTGATACTGCCGTCCGCCAGCTCGATGGATCGATTTTCTTCCGGAATGAAGGTGAAAGGCTCGGGAATGGCGCTCGAATAGCTTTCCCGTGTTCCGGAAATCCAACACAAGGCATCGACCAGCACTTCCGCCTCGAGCCGACGCACCGGATAATACGCGAACAGGGCCTCAGCGTCGGGATGGTCGCTGCGTGGAATCGAGGACTGCTGGTATGTGCGGGAGTTTAGAATCAGGCGGTAAATATGCCGCAGGTCGTAGTCGGCTTTCACCAGTTCCTTTTCCAGATAGGCCAGGAGCTGGGGATGGACGGCAGGATTATCCGGCCGGATGTCATCCGGTTCGTGGATGATTCCGCGGCCCAGCAGCCAGGCCCAGATACGATTCACGATATTGCGCGCGAACCACGGGTTTTCCGGAGCGATCAACCATTTGGCAAAGACCTCGCGGGGATCCTTGCCCGGTTGGATCTGTACAGTAACACCATCGGGGAAAACGGCCTTCAAAGGTTCGACCGGCGCAGGATCCAGGTAAACGATTTCTTCTTTCCACTCAGCCGTTTTCTTGTACGCCACGCGCGAGAAGAAAGCCTCCATGCCGGAACGATGGGCCTGGGGCCATTTCTCCAGGCGTATCCCCATAAAAGTCAGGGCGACCGCCCCTGCGATGGCGGAGCGTTCCTGGCCTTGAATCGCACGGTAGAAATTAACCTGTGGCACGCGAAAATTGCTGCCGCTCGAGGTCAACAGCTCACGGGCAAATTGATCGTAAGGCATATTCTCCCGAATGGCGTCGTGAATCCAGCGATGATATGCCTGCACCGCGTTGGGCCACAGATTGATGGGAAACTCCGCCTTGACCCGCAGCAGATCGCACCACTTCAGCGACCAATAGTCGGCAAACTCATCCCGCTCCAGGAGGGGGGCGATCAGCGCGGCGCGCTTGTCGGAGCGACGGTCCTGCAAGAATCTGCGAACATCCTGAGGCTCGGGCAACGAGCCGTTCACATCCAGATACACGCGCCGGATAAAGACCTCGTCAGAACACAGGTTCGCAGGCTCGATACCCCGCTTGCGCAATGTCGCTATCACCAGGGTGTCGATATCATTCGTCGCTGCGTACTGACCGTAGCTTTCAAATTGTCCAAAGCGTGCATGGCCCGGACGATGCTGGGCACAAAGAGGCATACAAATAGCAAGAATTTGGAGCAAGACAACCGCGGGGCTATTCTTTCTCAGCATTTGAGTCATTGGCACAAAAACAGATTTCATGAGAGTATCACCTCTATGACAATAGGGTCAATCTCCATAAGGACACTTAAAGGCAAAACATAGTCCTAAGCAGTACCGATTCCGGCGAGATGACCAGAAAAACGCATGCGAGAAAGGAAACGATTCTGAGAGTCATGGCGCTTCCTCATATTTGGGTCGGCGTTGCCGGACTTCCGTTTCGGATGCCCTCTTCGAATGAATCTGCCGGGCAAACCGCTCCGGCGGAAGGGGGAAACACACCCCGGAATCGGTAGAAAGATAACGCGCACCACGACCTCCATGCAACCAACTATCTTGAAGGGGGGAGGCACCCCACTTCCAACGCCACGCAACTTTCCGATCCGCAGGGAGAAGCGCATGGGCTGAAGCACTGATTGTCAACTATGCCCGCGCATACTCAACGAAATGCCAAGAACGACATTATCCGTGCGCATAGGCCCGTTTTGGCCAAAAAGGAAAGAGTACAACGCCCCTTTTCGAAAAGTTCCGAACTGGGACGGGATGAACCAGGTCCATTAACAAAGGGACATTGAGGTGACTGGCAAAACAGCCTGCCTATTTTGACTGGCAGCATTGAAGTAGGTTATCGGGGCAGTGATCGCACCGAAGTCGGGAACGTCCTTTTCCTTCCTCAAAAGCACTGCCTTTACCCGCGGTCCGCTGTTTCTTAACCGGGGCATCCGAATCGATTTTCTGACCTTTTCGTTGCCCACGTGGAGGGTCCCAGCAGTCCATAGGATCTTTCAGGTTTTACCTTATCCAATCGGACCTGGTATTGAATCATGAGCGGATGGCAAAGCGACTTGACAGACCGACGTGGCATGTGATTACCTGTCGAATCAAGTTTATACTGATCGGTGTTCATTACTGGCTCTTGCCGGGGGAATCCACTATGTACCATGTGACGTCCAAATGCATTGTCGCGGTTGGGGTTGCCATAACAATTGCGGTTGCTCGCGCAGATAATCCTGTGACCGATTACGCCGTGGTTGTCTCCGAGGACACGCACAACGATCCCAACTGGTCGCGGGTAGTAAAAACGCTGATTGACAAGTACAACGGCAGGAAGTTGATTTACAGGAAAAGGCCCGTCGAGCTGCTCGACATGCTTAAGCAACTTCACCCGCGTTACACCTGTTTCGTGGCCAGACCCACCGAGGCCACACGCCTGTTTGTCTCACAGGTTCATAAACTGACTCGCAGGTACGACGACGACCCGTACACCGATACGATCTGGGGGATCCTGACTGGGTTCGACGCGGACAACGCACTCCGGATTGCGAAGCACGACAAGCCGCTGATCGTGCGGAAAGTTGCTTCGGGCACCGAGGTGGCGCTGGAGATGTGCGAGGAAGGTATATGGTACTGCGAACTGGTCAAGACCAAGATGGTTCAAAAGATGCGCGGCGGCAGGCCCAAGCAGGGGAAAGCCCCCAACGACACGACCGAAGCCTTGGTCAGAACGCTGAATGAGTACCAGGCCGATCTTTTCGTCACCTCTGGCCATGCGACAGAACGAGACTGGAATATTGGATATCGTTACAGAAACGGGCAGTTCCGTTCCAAGATGGGGCAACTCTACGGTGTGGATACCGCCGGCCAAAAGTTCGAGATAAATTCGACAAACCCCAAGGTCTACCTACCGGTTGGCAACTGCTTGATGGGACATATTGACGGGCCCGACGCAATGGCGCTGGCGTGGATGAACGACGCAGGGGTGCGTCAGATGGTCGGCTACACCGTATCCACATGGTACGGCTACGCGGGTTGGGGATGTCTGGACTATTTTCTTGAGCAGCCCGGACGCTTCACCCTTGCCGAAGCGTTCCATGCCAACCAGTGTGCGCTTATGTATCGGCTGTTGACCTATTTCCCTGAGATCGCCATGGCCGACATCCGACCGGGCGGAAGAACGCCACTTCGCGCGGCCCTGTCCGACAAGGCGAAGTCCGCGGGCCTGAGTGTGTCTGACGGAATGGGATTGCTTTTCGACCGCGATGTTGTCGCGTTTTACGGCGACCCGAAATGGTCGGCGAGGATGGCCGACCGCGGGAGACCATGGGACCAAACGCTCACCGAAGCCAATGGCGTTTTCACCTTCACGGTCACACCCAACCGGGGCGCGCAAACCTTCAAGCCAGTTAACACCAATGGCTCTCAACGGGGCTGGCGACCGATCGTGCAGTTTTTCAAGTCACGGTTGAAAGGAGTCGAGCTGCTGGAAGGCGCCGACCTCGAACCAGTCATCGCTGACGATTTTCTTCTAATTCCAAACCCCCGCAGCTGCGACCCCAACCGCGCATATCGTGTCAGGTTCAGGGCGGTAACAGTGCAATGAGGAGTCCGCATCACTGGGAACTTGGGGGGCAAGGTCACGAGCAATCGCCAAGGTAAAGAGAAGAGCCGAGGGCGATTAGCGGTGAAAACTTCGCCCCGAAAGGAGCAATGCTTCACAGCAACCCGGACGAAACAGGGTTGGGAATAAGGTATGGATTCCTCCTGGGCTCTCAGGGATGAGCGCAAAGAGGGGAAATGTTGAGACGGCGAGATTCAGCACAAGGGAAAAATCGGAAACTGGAGATTGTACTCAAGTGGCTACGAGATTGTGAACCCATCCCCGCCGAATCGCGTGAAGACGAAAAACGACCGACAAGGAATAGCGTTGTATCTGGAGTGCAAGCGTGTTTGTGAACTGTTCTAATTAACACGCGCACAGTTCTAAAAGAGTCAAAAAAGCAATTATTCGGCGCGACCGGGGTAGAAATGCCGAAGCAGAGGCTCAGGTGGTTGGGTGATGTCACGCAGACAATTGGACGATGGAACATCCTGCTTGATATGGTTCTATCCTTCGGGCAAAATGCGGTTTGAGGGAAGCTGGTTGGTTTGACGAAGAGTCTCGCGCAGACTTGCTAGGAACGGCCTTCGAGAATATACTGAATCGAGGGTGGGATGGAACCACCTTTGCCGGAGCGGGGCCGGCAGGAATACTTGACGTTTTGACATGAAGGAGACTACCACCGTGAACAAGAGCATGAGTCGTCGCAGCTTCATTTCCAAAGCCGCTTTGGGCACCACCGGGCTGCTGATTCTAATGGACAGCCGATCCGCCCGCGGCGCGCCCGCCAATGAGAGAGTCAATGTGGCACTTGTCGGAGTTGGGGGCCGCGGCACCTGGTTTGTTAATACCATACCGAGGATGGAAAACGTAGTCGCCATCTGCGATGTCAACGACCGGAAGCTCGCCGAGACCCACAAGCGGTGGGCGAATCTCGCGGACCGTTTTGCCGTTTCACCGCACCAGTGGTAGCGATCCGCAGCCCCGGCCTTTCGCCGGCTGGCTGACGAAAAAGTCCGGGCGTTTCACGACTTCCGCAAGATGCTCGATGAGATGGGAAAGCGGATTGATGCGGTCATCATCGCCACTCCCGATCACACCCACGCTGTCACATCGGCGGCTGCCATGCGGGCAGGCAAACACGTTTTCTGCGAGAAGCCGCTAACGCGAACCGTGCACGAGTCCCGCGCTCTCCTGGAATTAGCGAGGAAACACAAAGTCGCAACGTCCATGGGGAACCAGGGAACTGCGAGCGGCCAATTCCGTCGCGCCCTCGAGCTCATCCGTGATGGCACAATCGGAGAGATTAAAGAGGTACATGTCTGGAACTCCGCCGGTGGCGCCGACCGGAAGAAGCCGCCGCAGGGAAGCCAACCTGTTCCCGATTACTTGAACTGGGACCTGTGGCTCGGTCCAGCAGCGTTCCGGCCTTACCATCCTGAATGGATGATCCGGAACCTCTGGCGGGATTTCGGCACCTGCCAACTGGGCAACTGGGCCAGCCACAGCGCGAACCTCGCCTTCATGGCCCTGAACGTGCATGAGCTGTGGCAGGCTGACCCCTCGAGGCAACCGAGGCCGCTCATCCGCTTCGAGGCGAACTGCTCGGGGATCAACCATCTCTCGTTTCCCCGCTGGGAAGTTGTGCGCTGGGAGGTCCCTGCTCGCGCTGAGTTCCCGCCGATCACGTTCACCTGGCACAACGGCAGGGCTGCCGGCAGTCGAGACATTCTCGAAAATCTCATTGGCGACGGTTTGGATTGGGGTGACAAGAAGGAGAAGAAGTACCTGGACCATGCAGGCGCCGTGATCGTCGGCACGAAGGGCAGGATCCACGCCACCGGCCACAACGCGACGTTCCGGCTGTTGCCCGAGGCGGACTTCAAGGATGTCGCGAGAGACCGTCCAAAGACAGTAGATGCCTCCCGCGGCCACGAGATGGACTGGTTCATCGCCTGCCGCGGCGGCAAGCCCGCCTGGGCGAACTTCGAATATGCTGCTCCTTTGACGGAGTTCCTCATGCTGGGCAACGTTGCGACTCAGGTCGAGGGCTGTCTTGAATTCGATCCTGTGGAGTGCAAGATTGTCAACAATGCACAGGCCGATAGCCTTCTGCGGAGCAAGTATCGGCAAGGATGGACCTTGTGAAGAGGGTATGAGCATGAAAGCGAGATTCTTTGCGGTCAGCGGCCTTATGATGTTGGTTCCCGCGGTCGGTCTTCTCGCGGCTGAACCTGCGAAATCGCCCGAAGGTATTCCCAGGCATCGAGAAGACCAAATCCGTGCTGCGGTGCCCCAGAAGCCGCGTGTCGTGCCCAGTAAAAAACGCCGAGTGCTGATCTGGAGCACGCCGTCCCACCTCATGGATAAGGACCCCCATAGGGGTTACTGTGTTCCCTATGGTCTGTGTGCCATGCGTATCCTCGGCGAGAAAACCGGCGCCTTCGAGCCCGTTGTGAGCGGCGACATCGCGCTTTTCCTGCCCGAGAATATCCGGCAATTCGACGCCATTGTGATGAACAACAGTTGCGGGCCGTGGATCACCCCCAGTGACGCTGCGATGGAGGCCCTGAAGGCATACGGTGAAACCAAAGAGGCCGTGGAGAAGATACTCCGCCAGAGCCTCCTCGACTACGTGGCAAACGGTGGCGGGATCGTCGCCTATCACTTCGCCATCGGCGCAAACGCCCACTGGCCGGAATTCCACGAGCTTCTTGGAGCCGCTTTCACAGGCCACCCTTGGAACGAAGAGATCGCCGTGATGGTCGAGGAGCCGAGTCATCCGCTCGCGGCGGCCTTTGGCGGGAAGGACTTCCGCCTTGCCGACGAGATATACCAGTTTGGCCCTCCCTACGACCGCAAGAAGCTCCGCGTCTTGCTATCGCTTGATACCGAGCGCACAAACATGGGCGTCAAGTGGATTCGGCGGGGGGATAACGATTTCGCTCAGGCCTGGGTGAAATCCTTTGACAAGGGACGAGTCTTCTACGCGGGTTTCGGGCATCGCACGGAGATCTGGTGGAATCCGGCGATACTCCGGTTCTACCTGGACGCCATCCAGTTCGCTGTGGGAGACCTGGAGGCGCCCACGGCGCCGCGGGACTCAGCTCCGGTCCACCGTGCGCCAGGGCCGACGCCGCCGGATGTCCGCGAGGCCAAGATGAAGGCCCGCCACGTTCCCATCCCCACCGAGGAGCAGATAGAAAGGATCGAGGACGCGGCACCCGAAACGGCACCGGCAAAGCCCCCCAAGCCCCGCCGAGTGCTCGTCTGGGGACATGCTTGGACACACACTCCGAACGCCTTCGCGGAGAAAGCCATCGAAGCTCTCGGAAAGAAGACCGGAGCTTTCCAGGCCGTCGTCAGCGACGACCCAAGACTCTTGCTGGGAGATCGCCTGCCGCAGTTCGACGCCCTCGTGCTTAACAACATCCACGAGCCCGAGCC
>JABMQX010000672.1 GCA_013203085.1 bacterium
ACGATGACAGCCATGGTCATGGCGTTTGATGGGATGTGCATGTTGAAATCTATCAAGGAGTGGACAAGCAGCGCGATAACCGCCCCCAGGACCCCGTAAGCGATGGCTTTGTCATTCCTCCTCTTGAGCATCCTCGTAGCTTTCCACATCTTCCTGCCGAAGGCGATAATCCCCGAAAGCAATATGGCGAAGCCGATAGCTCCGTAATCGGAGAGAATATGAATGTAATCGTTGTGGGTGTATTTGATCGCCAGCAACATGGAGGGGCGGCGACATTGCCGGTAAGCCATCTCAAAGGTGCCGGGGCCGGTTCCCACAAGCAGATGGTCCCTCACCAGAGACATTGTGTCCAGCCACACGTGCATCCTCTTGAGATAACTGGCGTCTTCCGTGCTGAAGCTCTGCGAGAATCGCTTCCGGACGTGTTCCGACTTGGCGAGCACGATGCCGACACCCACGAGAATGACCAGCAGAGGAGTGAGCCAGGCGGCGACTCGCACTTTCTTCTGCTGCGAGACCATCACGAAAAGAAACACCACCGAAGCAGCAAAGGCAATCCACCCTGCGCGGGAAATGGAAAGGAGCAGCGCCATGATCATGACGAGACCACAGAATGCAATAATTATCTTTTGCCCGAGGACCTCGGAGCCCCCGGACCTTCGGGACCCTCCGCGTTTCTTCGCGAAAAGAACGTAAGCCAGCGCGAAGGGGATCGTCATCTCCAGATAACCCGCGAAATGATTCGGACACACGAAGGTTCCTCCCACCCTTCCGGCATATTGACTCGGGCGAAGGAGGTTGATGGCGTAGTCAAGCTTCAGTCCGGAGGAGGGCAGAAAATACCCGGAAGATTGAATCAGCCCTAAGGTGGCGTTGACGAATCCGGAAAGAACCAGCACCCCCGCCATCGCGAGCATCTGGAACCGGGTTTTGACGTTGTTGACCACCACGTAATAGAGGGCTGCGTAGGAGACGATGTTGGCGAGCTCGCCTCCCGTGATACTTTTGCTCTTTGAGAAGATGAACCACAAGAACGTGTAGGCGACGAATAGACCGATGGGGATGTCCAGTGGAGTCCTGGCGAACCGCACTTCCTTTGCCGCGATCATCTTCACGAGCCAGAGCATCGCCGCTAATGCGATGCCCAGGCGAGCAAAGTAGATGGAATAGAAGAGCACCGGCGAAAGAAAGGTTTTCTCCAACAGCGCCTTGGTTTGATTGACACCGCCGAAGGCGAAGGGTGTTAGGAGAAGTACAATAACCACAAGGGTCAGAATCGTTATATCACAAGCTTTGGCGAATCCCTTCATCTTCCTTTCTCTGGAATTCGTTGCAAGACGGGCGGGGATGGGTCAAGCGTGAAAAAAGTAAATGTCTCCCTCCAAGCGAAACCGGAAAGGGTTCTATACGAAATCGAGCCCCCCACCGAAGATTGGCAAAAGAGGCGACTGCACCTGCGTCCCGGAAAAGTGGCCCCCTACTCAAAACAAATCGCCTACTCTAAATCCCCAAGAACCCCTTACGCAGGACCGATATAACGTCATTGGGCTTGACGAGGAAGCTGTCGGGAGCCTTTCCTCTCAATATCGCCTTGCAGTCTATCGTTTGCCGCGTCGGCATCCCTTCCTTATCGAGACGGATAACGATGACCTTGCTCGGATCAGCGTACTCGGTGAAATCGCCCGCGGAAGCAATAGCTGTAAGTATGCTGGTTTGTGTTAGAAGGTCTTTGATCCCGGGGTTGCGGACCTCCCCGACGATGTTGAATGACTTGATGCGGACTTCGACGTTAATGACCACGTTCTTGAAGTACTTGGGGTCGTACATCTCCATAAGTTTGTCCTGGAGCTGCCTCTTGCTCAGGCCTTTGACTTCGATCCGCTTCAGATACAGCATCATGATGGTGCCGTCTTCCGAGACCCTGTAACTTCTCGCCCTGAGCTCGAGATGCGGACTGCCGTCAATCGTCAATATGTCGTCAGCCTGGATAATATAGGTGTCAGGCGTCACTGCCTGCCCGGACGACGCACCTTCGCTCCCTGATGCCGGGGAAGGGGACGTTCCCCCAGTGGGAGCAGCCTCTGCACCGTAAGCGAACGTGGTCGTGCCGGCGCCGACAATCAGCGTGAAGGACAACATCAGAATAAAACCGAGCATTTTCCTTTTGGGCATCATCTTTTCCTCAGCTCCTTTTCTGCAGGGCTAACGGAATCGCTGTGATTCAACTGCGTTAAGCTGTGCTTTGAGTATCCGAATTGGAGTCCGAGGCGGCGCTGTCGGTCGCCTCCGCGGCCCCAACAGTCTCCTTTTCCTCAGGTTCTTCTTCCTCAGACCTCAAGTAATAGGAGTAGTAACTTTTGCCGTAACCGTATCCGTACCCGTAGTAATAATAGTCCCCCCTCTGGATGCTGAGGTTGTTGATGACTGTTCCGAGAAGCTCTCCGCCAACGTCCTCAAGGGTTTTCTTGGCACGCCTGGCGAATCGCTTGGGAGGCTTGTCGCCGTTAATCACAAGCAAAACTCGGTCCACGACGCTTGCCATGACCAGTGCGTCGCTGACGACCATCACCGGCGGGGAATCAAAAAGCAGGACATCGAATTCCTCGCTCAGCGTGGAAACGACATCCCTCATTTTCTGTGAATTGAGGAGGCCAATGATATTGGTGTTGTCGGGGAGTTTCCCACTGGGCATCGCCAACAATCCGGGCACGCTGGTCTTGACGATCACATCGGCGGGATCAACGTCCTCCACCAGAACATCGTAGAGACCCCGTCGGTTCGAGTATTTCAGCAGCTTATGGATTTTGGGTCGCCGCAGATCGGAGTCCACAAGGAGGACTTTTGCCCCCATTTGAGCGGCGGCGACTCCGAGGTTGACGACAGTCGTTGTTTTCCCTTCACCTGCATCGCCGCTGGTAATCATTATCTTTTTGAATCCGCTCTGCTTCCGGGAGAACTGGATATTTGTCCACAGCATCCGGTAGCTTTCTGCCGGACGAGACCTCGGGTTCTCGTGAATGAGCAACCCCTCCTTCAGCTTTGGAATGACCGCCAGAGTGGACAGCTTGAGAGAACGCTCGATGTCGTCAACAGTTTTCATGCTCGTGTCCATGTATTCGACGAAATAGGCCACTCCGGTCCCGAGGGTAAGCCCCACAAAGATGCTGATGATGACGTTGAACATGGGCCGGGGTCTGAT
>JABMQX010000673.1 GCA_013203085.1 bacterium
ATGAGTTCAATCATGGCGTCATTTCGCCAGAGGCGGTCCGCGAGTTCGTGAAATTCGCTTATCAGTATTGTCAGCCACCGGTGCCGAGATACCTTGTTCTATTTGGAGACGGACACGCCGATTATATGGACTGGTTTGAGACGCACGAACCGAATTTTATTTTGCCTCACTACTCCTGGATTCCCCCTTTGGGCTGGGCGCCTGATGATGATTGGTTCGGCTGCGTTGAGGGAGACGATCCGCTTCCGGAGGTTTTCGTTGGGCGTCTTCCTGTGCGTTCAGCAGCCGAGGCGGAAACAGTTGTGGACAAAATGATAGGCTACGACTCTGCCGCCGTCCCCCAGGAATGGCAAAAGCGGACAACTTTCTGCGCCAGTGCCGGCAGCTCTTTCCAGTCAATATGCCGCTCTATCGCAAAGGGTGTCCCGCCGAATTTCGGAAAGGACTATCTGTTCCGCGACGATTACCCGGACGTTGCCGGCTTGAAGGAAGCTATCCTTAACTCATTGAACGCGGGCACATTCGTTCTTTTTTACGTGGGCCATGGCACTGTGGAACGCTGGTCAGAGTACATTCTGCACGTATCGGACACGCCGTCGCTGACAAATGCCGAAAAGCTGCCGATAATGTGTATGCTTACTTGTCTGAGCGGATACTTTGCAGTTCCTTTGAGGGAGTGCCTCGCAGAAGAGCTGGTGAGGGCCACCGACGGCGGTGTTGCAGGTTGTATTGCTCCCACTGGAACAAATTATCCTTCAGAACACTTGATACTCGGTCAGGAGATTATTAGACGGTTTGCTGCTGGGTTCACGCTTGGAGAATCCCTGGCCGAAGCCAAGCTCAGTTCATACGCGCGAGGACTCAGCGAATCGTTTCTCAAAGGGTTCGGACTGATCGGTGACCCAGCGACAGCTCCGCAGTTTGTACTCCCAACGCCTGACCTCCTATGGCTCTATTGACGGTTTCCGAGTTTGGATTGGCCTCAGTACCATACGCTTATGCAGGTTCCTGAGGACACGATTGTATATGTTGGGGAGAAGCATGCTGGAAGTGCTTCGATGAGATATGATCAAGTCAGTTCTTCATCAAACCAGATGGTTCAGATCCTCAGCCAGGTGCATCCCTCAAGGCCCTTCCTGCTCCGCATCGAAGGAAAGAGCATGCTCCCACTCATTCCGACAGGAACAGCCGTGGAAGTCGAGCCATTAGCCGGTTGCCCACGCATCGGCGACGTTGTCGTGCGCATTGACGGTTCCACCGCCATAGTTCATAGGGTCATTTGCCAGCGCAGGTCTTGGGAGTCGAAACGCTTCGCAGTCGTAACGAAGGGCGATAATACTCTCCGGCTCGATCTGCCGTGCGACGCGACGGAAGTCGTGGGGATCGTCCGGCGGATATGGAAAGTTGACGCCGACGGAAAGATCCGTCCCCGACGCCTGCCACGCCCTTCCGGGTTATGGATAGCCCGTCTGTTGAATTGGAGTATATAGTTCAAATACTCCAACCAGTACTTCGCCACACTGCCATGACCCTCACCCTGTTTCAGAACAAACTTCGAATGCGGATTCTGGGACTCGATGACCTTGCCCGTGTGCCTCTCTTGTGCGAGACGTTGCGGGAACGCTAAGTCCTTCTCCCCTCTGACAACAACAGTGACTACGGAGGCAGCACTCTCGAGGCTTTGTTGAATCTGCTCTGGGTATGAAAGGGCGGACATTGCCACCACACCTGCATAGAGGTCAGGTCTGTCATAGGCAAGCATCCAAGCATACACTCCCGCACTCGAAAGGCCAGTCAAGTAGACTCGCTTTTCATCAAAGGGGAAGTACTCCTTGTAGCCCTTGAATGACACCAGGAAGTCTTGCTTTTTCTTGTGCCAGATCGTGTTATCGTCAACCAGCGCGTCGTCATCCAGATCAGATAACAGCCCACACCAAATGAGCAGGACAGGCTTGCTGAATCGGCCGACAAACCGCTGAAGTCTTTCGGGTCGACCTGCAGGGTGACCTATGAATATGATCACGTGAAGTCCTTCCCTTGAGCCGGGCTCCGTGTTCGAATACGTGTAGTAGGATCTTACCCCGTCTATGGTGATCCTGCTTAATGAAGAAGGGTTGACTCGTCGGCATCCCAACAACGATGTGACCACCGACATGAACACAGTGGAGATGATAAGACCGCGTTTAGCAAATACCCTATGGCACTGGACGAGACCAAGAATCTCCGTGATCTCTCGGCCACGTAGCGCTGCGGAATTCAATAGCAAAAGCGTGCGATCGGGCTCAGTAGGCAGTCGCGACTCTGCTGATGTTCTCTTTCTCCTTTTTTCAAGAATCACTAGTGTCATGTCATACTTGTTATGTCGTAAATAATGTGGTATATTATCTTCATAATAAACCCGGGAGGATTGAATATGAAGAAATA
>JABMQX010000674.1 GCA_013203085.1 bacterium
GCAGGTTTTGGTGAGGCTGAGAAGGGAACTCGCCAGCGGTAAACCACACTTGCTGCTGATATGAACAAACTTCTCTTGTATCAGCCCGAAGGCAATACTTCTACGCGATAATAGCCCTGTCGTTCTTCCGGCCCGAGCGGAGTTGTCCACACCGTGGTGGCTCTCTCGCCGTCGGCAGCCATTTCCTCAGAAATCACTGTCCAGGTCATGAGGTCGTCGCTGTGCCATACGCGATAAACTTTGCCGGGTGCGGAATTCCACTCCAAAGCAATTGTGCCCGTTTCGACACTCATCTTGCTCGCGGAAAAGACGGAGGAGGAGTCGCGCGGGTCTGTGCCTGCGATGTACTCGGCATAGTTGGTTTGCCCGTCAGCGTCGGCGTCGCCAGAGGCGTCGGGTGTCAGGGGATCGAGCCCGTTTTCTACCTCCCAGCCGTCCGGCATACCGTCCCAATCTGAGTCAAAAGTGCTCGAATCCCCCCCGGGCGTCCCGCCCGGAGCGACACTCTTTTCCCAACTGATCACGTCGTCACCGTAGGCGTTCAGAGCGACGCGCTCCAGAGAGGGACCGTCGCCATCCGGTTCCGTTGGCCAGGGATGAGCGTCGTCGTAACTTACGGCATCCACCACAATATATGGAATTTCCCCTCCGTCCGGCGCACCGGGCTTCTGTAAGGTAACCATTTCGCCCGCGTTGTCCAGAGCACCGCTGTAACTGAATATCTCCACACTCGCGGGGATGTTTATCGCCATCCGGAACTCGTAGGCTGAGATGGTATCCCGCACGAGCAACAGGCGTTCACCCGGCGGCAGCTCAACATTCTCGGGGAAGATGAACCTTATTCCGGTGACCTTCCATGTGTTGCTCGTGTAGTCCAAGTGGTATAGATGAACTGTCGAACCGGAGAGGTTCGCCAACTCGAGAAACTCATGATCGCCGTCTGCCGGATGATACATGATTTCGCTAATCACTACCGGGCCGATTCTCGGGCCGGCGTTGGTGTAGCCAAAGGTGTTGGCGAGCTGCGCAGGGAATCGCTCTTCGCCGGTGCTTGTCACGTACCGGCCAAAACTTGCCCCGTTCTCCGCCCCGCCGAACGGAAAGCCGTGGCAGTATCTCAGGTGAGGGGAATAAAGGTAAGCCTCTCCGCCGCGAGAGCTCAAGGTGAAAGCGTCCCCAAAGTACTCCGGTGAAAGGGGGTTGTTTGGAACCTCACCGTCATCTTGGAGAATGCTCAAATACCCATAGGCGTTGATGATTGTGCCGGGAGCGATACTATACTTCTCAGGCACATCGGCATCGTCTGTCAGCCACCAGCCGCCGAGGTCCACATCGGTCGGTGTTGGATTGTACAGTTCTATCGCGTTCACCTCGGGCAAGTCAGGATGCGTGAGGACTTCATTGACAAGGATTGCGGGCGTTGCAGGTTCAGGGTCCTCCTCGCCGGGAGAGCCGTGAAGATAGGCTGACGCCCGCCAGGACTCTTTCGCACTCGGATCGCCCGTGGCATCGGGGTCCATCGGTACAAGAGAGAAGCCAAGGCCGTCGGTGGGCGAATACCACGCGTCATCGTACGTGAACAACACTCCGGTTCGAGAAAGCCCATCCCGCACCTCGATCATCTCCCCTTCATTAGCGAGTGAACCCTCGTATTCGCCCGCAATGTTCATTTCGTGCCAGTTCGGGTATCGAGTAGTGAATGCGGCCAGGTTCTTGACGACTACGACATACTCACCGGGTTCCAAACGGGGCACATCACCGGTCGTGAAATCAAAAATGATGCCCTCCGTGAGCTTGACACCAGCCAGGCCAATCGCCTTATCTCCCGTATTCTTCAACTCGATGAATTCAAAAGCGACAGGATTGGTGTAAGCGCCTTGCGGCTCTTCACTCAAAATCGGGTTGTACATAATTTCTGTAACGTGCAAAGTGGAAGGGGCGTGGAGCACAAAAACAGCCTCATTCAGGGCGCTCCACTGGCCGCCGTTGAAGGCGCGGGATTTGATGAGGATGCTCTCGCTGAGCGTGACGGGCGCAGTGAACGCGGTGGCGGTCGGGGAGATACCGCCTCCGGATAGCCGCGGATCGGTGCCGTCGGTAGTGTAATAGACGACGGACGCGGCGCCGATGGTCAGCTCATCGCCCGACAGGAACAAGCCGCCGTGCCGGTACGATCCGTTCACGTTGAAAACAGGCGCTACGGTGTCCGGATAGAGACCCGCGTTGCGATACTGTTTCATGACCTCGTTTGATCGCTTCGGGAAGTAATCGTACATCAGACGAGTCTGTTCGACGTCGTAATGGTCGTACTTCGTGTACAGCTCGTACGGACCGCTGCTCCACGAGTGCATGTCTCTTCGATAATCGCCCCAGCGTGCGGATTCGGCGATGATGGCTTCGTCCATCGGACCGGAAATCTCCCTCCATCGGTCCGCGGCAGCTTTGGTGGTCAGCGGCCCGTCATTGAAAAAGTGTCGGTGGAGGTGGTCTGCAAAGAGCATGCGGAACTCCGCGTTGGCTCGCAGTTGCTGATACAAGCGTGAAGGCTTGTCATTGTTGTTTACGCCGAGGATGTTATCGGTAACACCCTCGAGGATGCGCTCGGAGTCCCAGCAGAAGAATTGATAGCCCGCGCCCTCCTCACGTTTTCTGCCTGCATACCAGTTGTGGCCGTCCCAGTCGTGATTTGCGCCGTAGTGATTGACAATTATGAAGTCAATGAGATTATCTATGTCAAGATACTGCTGAATCGCTTCGTATTGCGCCTCGCCCGCCAATCCGCCGTTGGCAATGGACATCATCGTATTCCAGGCGCTTTTATCGCCGTCGCGGACATCGCCGCTGTTCAGGGCATCGTACTCCTCCTTGTCGCCTCCGTAGTAAGCGGCCATGAACGGCGCCGTGGGGCGCTCGGAGAGATCGTAAACGCCCCAGTACATTCCGTTGAGGTACAGGTGCACGTATCGCCCATGTGAGGCGGGTTGGCCCATCGCCAACTGGGTATTCCTGGCGAACCTGTCCCGGGCGTACTGTGCCCGGGGACGCTGCTCGCCCGACCAGTGAATCCAGCTATTGTTGAATCCTGCGCGGAGGATAACCGTGTCGAACTCGTCGGTGGCATCCTTTCCAAACAGTGGAAATCTAAGCTTGGTGTCGCCGTAGTCGCCCTTGAACAACAGGCGGAAGCCGTGCTTAGGGCTTTTTGTAGGGAGCCGGCTGGCGCCGCCCTGAATTCGCAGGCCGCAGTCGATCTGGAACTCCTCGGCGCCAGTGGGGTCAATGAATTCGACCGACGCGGGGCGTTCCCATGCAACGCCGCTGGATTGAGGATTCATATAGATTCCGGTCGAGGAATCGAACAGATTGTCCATCTGGGTCACAATTGACATCGAGGGAATTGCCGTCAGTGAGTCCCCAATGAGGTACCTATACGCGGGATCGTTCACGATGTCGGGGTCCATCTCGTAATCCGCTGGCTTGGTGCCGCCGCCGTCCTTCCATGTAGAGGGATACCCCGCTGGCGAGTTGTCCTGGGCGAGGACATTGTTGAGAAAGATATATGTGTGCGTGTCCACGTTTGTCGGGAGGTATCCGGGTTTGAACGCCGCAGCGCGGAGGATCGTCTGGCCGGTGATGGTGATAGGAGCTGTATAAACCTCTCCGTGCGTCGCGGTCGGGACACTGCCATCAACGGTGTAGCGGACCTCGGCGCCGGGGGTGTCGGTTGTGATCTCGACGTAGAAGGGTCTCCCATAAAACCCACGGTCGGCGCTGAATCTTGTGTCGGCTACTACGCCCAAACAACCTGCAACATTTTTCTCGCCCGGCGTGGGGCTGGTCATGTATCGCGGGGCAGCCGGGTCCTTCAAGGCGATCAGCTCGGGCAAAATCAGAAAATCATTGTCGCCGGCACTGAAGTTGAGGCCGTGGATTGCCAGCACGTTGTTGCCCTCCTCCACATTACTGAGGAAGGCGGTGATGTCAAAGTGCTGAAAATTCAGGGCTGTGGAGTCGTCACCTTGGGCGATGGCCGTGGAGTTCCACTGCGGCGTCGCAGGTGCGTTTGACTCCGCAACCTTCACACCGTTGATATATGCGACGAACCCGTCGTCGTATTTCATGCGAAGGGTTAGCCCAACAGTGTACGGCGCAAGATCGCCGCTCTCGAACCCGATCCGTGTCCAAAGCGAGGCGTTGACGTCTCGCATCGTAGAGGCGACGTCTGTCCGAATAGCATCCTCGAAGCCCGACTGGCCATCGCTGAAGCCGATGCCGGTGACGGCGGGGAATGTGTGGCCGGTAAAGGGCAGCATCAGGCTAGGATTCTGCGTGCCCTTGCTCGGTGACCAAGCCCAGTTGAAGTCCCCGGCGGCGTTTGTGTCGGAACTGCCTGTCCGCCGGAGGACGCTTCCGGATTCAGGGGCGTACAACCTTGTCAGCGAGTTTTCGAGGAACTGTTTCCCATCCTGGGTCATATTAGCGAGAGCCGGGCGCGGCGCAGCGAAGAATACACGATCGGACGCGGGAGTATCGCCATTGTCAAAGCTCTGTGAGGTGGTCCATGTGGCGACGGCGATATAATTTCCGTACCACGCGACAACGTCGCCATTGGCTGCTGCTGTGTCACTACTGACCTGATAACCGGGGTCGGGATCAAACATCATGACTTGGCCACTGGAAACGTTTACACTGTCAAGCAGATCGCTGCTGTCATCCACGTCCCAGACTGAGCCGCCGCTCGTTTGATCGCCGCCCAACCACCCCCACCCTTCATCTCCGACAAGGTACGGACTGTGCAGCATCATCGGGGTACTGAGTGTCTCATTCCACCATGCACGGTCGGCGCCGTAAAAGGCGAGGCTTGTGCGTCCCGACACGATGACGAGATCGGCTTCCAATAAATCGTTCTTATCACCGACCGAGGTCCCCCCTTTCTGGCTAACGAGGGAGGGAATCATCGAGAGGTCAGAACTGGTCAGGCTGTTGTTATGAATCTGGACCGCGAGCACATTCCTCCCTTCTCGCAAAAGAGTTTTTGAAACGGTGATTTCCACCGACTCAGGAAGAGTCCCAACGGTGGTCGTAGAGGCCATGTCGTAGGTGAAAAGTTCCCCGGGGTTCCCCATGTACCTTCTGCCGACTTCTTGCCCGTTGAGGTATGCGACAAAGCCATCATCGTGTGCGATCTTGAGGACCAAAGTGCCTATCGAAGAGACGTCCGCCACTTCAAACTCTTTCCGGCAGAAGACCGATAAATAATTGTACCTCATGTCATCGAGGACGGTCGCGTCATCATCATCCGCGTATCCGATCCCCGTAGGACCCGAAAACCAGTTTGAATCATCGAAATCCAGCTCAATCCATGCATTTGCCGGTTCAGAGGGCGGCTCCGTGCCCTTGAAATACTTCCACTCTTCTCCCACATCTATCAGGACAGCAACTGTGTTGACAGTAGAAGAAGGGCCGTAGATGTCGGTCAGGAGGTTGAC
>JABMQX010000675.1 GCA_013203085.1 bacterium
ACCTTATCCAGCGGAAAACGATGCGTCACAAGCTTGTCCAGCGGAAACCGCCCGTCGAGCACCAGTTGCACCGCCTGATACAGGTGAGACGTATCGCTCACCCATACCCCCTGGATGCGAACGTTCTTCCTCGCCACATCTTCATAGATACTGATCGGGACTTCGCCAACCGGCGTGGCGGTTCCAGGGAGAGCGTACGTTCCGCCCGGGGCCGTGAGACGGAGACCCTCGTTGAAGGAAAGCGGTGTTCCGGTGCAATCTATGACGACATTGGCGCCGATTCCTTTTGTCAAATCCATCACTTCCGCCCGCCTTGCCTCAGCGGATGAATCCTCGACGACATAGGTCACGACCGAGCCGAATTCTTTCGACAGCTCCAGCCGCGAGGTGTCAGCACGGGTGCCGAAGACGATCGCTCTACTTGCCCCTTTTGCAAACGCAAAAGCCAAGCAGAATAAACCCAGCGGCCCCGGGCCCTGAACGATGACCGTGTCGCCGGGGCGAATAGGTAGCATTTCGACGGTGTGTGCCGCCGTCGCGCCTGAGCACGCTGCCGCCACAAGGATCGCCGGGTCCATCATTTCCTCGTCGTCCGCAAGCTTCAAAACCTTCGTCTTCGGCAAAAGCGTCAGATGCGTCGCGTAGCAGCCGTTTCTCACAACACCGTAGACCTGCCGGTTGGGGCAAAGGGACGGTTCCTTCAGCACCGCGCAGAAGTAGCAATGGTTGCAGGTGACGCCCCGATCCCAGATAATCAAATCGCCTTCACAGATTGTATTGCCGAATATGTCATCTTTGCCGGCGCCGACGTCCACAACTGTGCCGACCCCCTCATGTCCGAGGACAAGAGGCAGAGGCGTTCGCGGGTCCTTCCCTTTCCACATGTGAACGTCCGAACCGCACACCCCCGACGCCGCAAGCTCAACCAGCACCTCCCCCTCCGCGAGCGGCGCTATCTCCTCCTCTCGTATCTCAAGCGGGGAATTGAATTCTGTCAAAACGGCTATTCTTCTGCGCATCTTTTTTGTCCCAAAGCGATATTGTTCTACCAGCTACCCCGCAGGCCTCTACCAGCTTATCACAACCTTTATCAAATCCCCCTCCTTCAGGGTCAAGGGGCCAGGGAAATCTATCACCAGACGATCTCCGACTACCTTCCGCTCGAACGGGAAGGGTCTGCCGCTCAACTCCAGTTTCACATCCTTCAAGCTAATCACGGAAGGTTTCAGCTCGAGCTGCCTCAGCCTCAGCCTCCCGTACTTCAACTCAATGACATTCGTCTGCGTCTTTCCTTCTCTCTTTTGCGAAAAGCTTCCCCATCCCTCCGCCGTTGAGAAAAAGCTCTTGAAGTTGTCCTGCTGGAGCTTCGGATCGAATCCCAGAATGCCCTTGGGGCCATGATAGCGGAATCCCTGCGCCGCTATAAGGATGGACCAACTGCTCATGGCTCTCGCATAGTGGTCACCGCACTCGATCTCGTTCCACGGATTGCGCCCGTTCGTATAGCGGTCGTACACCGTGCGCACGATGGCCAGCGCCTCGTTAATTAGCCCTTCTTCAATCATGAGGGCGGCTACTTCGTATTCGATGCCCGTCCACACTTCCTCGGCGTAGAGAATAATCCTGCCCGGTTTTCCGCCCTTCGGCCACGTACAGCAGATCAGCCCCGCTCCATCGCCCCAGACGAACACCCGATGTCCGAGAGAGTAATCGAACACCGAAAAGTCAGGAATGAAATCGTACTTGAAAATTGAGCGAATCGCGGATTTCACCTGCTTTTTTGGCAGGAGATAGCCGAGGTTCGACTGATTAGCCCACCACTGCCCCATCAACTGGTCGGCATGGCATCCGAGACCGTAGTCGTGATCCGGCTGGGCCTGCGGCCACTCCTGGACGAAATACTCTCCGTCAAACAGGTTCTCGCTGAGCCACTTGCTCCCTTTCTCGAAGATCGCCCGATAGCGCTTCGCCGCTGCGTCATCGCCCATTTCTTTCGCCATTTCTTCCGCTGCCCGCAGAGCCGCCAGATACTGTGTGCCGGTAAAGGTGTTCGGACCGGAGATGTTTGTGTCGTACGTGTTGAACTGCTTTCCACGCATCACGCCATCTTCGTCGGTGCCGTCCCAGTTGCGAATCATGAACTCCATGGCCTTTTTGGCCTTCGGCCACATCCTTTCTAAGAACAAATTATCCGAGGACAAGAGATGCTCACGATAGGTTTTCGAGATGGTGCTCGCTTGCCCGTCGCAGACCGCTCCCGGTCCGGTCACTTTCCCCCGCAACGGATAAGCGACACGGTGATGAACGGCCCCGTTGTCCTCCATCTGATGCTCTAAGTCTATAACTCGCATTCGCTTCTCGATCTCCGGGAAGAGCCTGGCAAGGGTCTGTTCATAGTTCCAAACGTGATTGCAGTTCATCGGGCAGCACCCGCTGCCGTCACCATGGAGTCCCTCAAAGCCGAAGAAGCTGTTATCCTTGAGCCACATGCACAACTGGGTGGAGGGAGAAGACATCTGGCTGCTCAGCCTTTCCACCACGTAGTACGGCAGCGTTGTGTCGAACAGCGTGTCGTGGAAGAGGACCGTGTTCTGGACCAGACGCTCCCGTGCATCCAACAGGTACATGGCCGTGTCCGTTACCCTCTCAACCCAGTTCTCGTACATATTCCCCACGCCCAGTCGGCCCGGGAAGTGCCACAACAAAACAAACCCCACAGTTTTACTCTCACCGGGGGCGATCTCGAATGTGGACGCCAGGGCCGCGTTCCATGTTTCCCCTTTCTCACTGAGGCCTTCGGCGGCGGTTCCGATGGAGCCGGTGCGGGCGAAGTTGTCCAAGAACGATTCGCGGTCGGCCCATTGTGCGTTTGCCGTCAGGTTCTCGCCGCTACCTGCCCAGCCCATGTTGGCCTCGGAGTTCTCCTTGGTCATGGCAACAAGACACGCGTCCACGGGGGAAATGGCGCCGGGGAAAAGAGGGTAGTTCGCGTTCCCTCCATATCCCTCCCACGACACTCC
>JABMQX010000676.1 GCA_013203085.1 bacterium
AGAGAAACGGCGCCGGGGCGCTGATGGACTATTGCTGCTATTGCGCGGATATGTGCAGCTACCTTTTTGGGCTGCCACAAAGCGTCGTCGGGATAAGAGCCGTTCTGGCGAAGGAATATCCAGTTCCCGATGACAACGCCATGATCCTGATGAAGTATGACAAGGTTTTCGGGGTGGCGGAGGCTTGCTGGACGGAAGTCGCCACGCCGCTCCAGCCGAATCCCATTTGCCTGGGCACGGAGGGGAACATTGGCGTAGTCGGGAACGAAGTGGTTGTTCAGAAGCGCAATGGCGACACGGAGACGATTGACCCGCCGCCTTTGCCCGAAGGACAGCAGAGCGGCCCGGAATACCTGATTTCGTGCCTCGAAGCGGGGAAAGACGTGGAAGGGCAGTGCAGCGCAAAGGTCAGCCGCGACGCGCAGGAGATTCTTGAAGGGGGACTGTTATCGGCGGATCGGGGCGAAGCGATAAGCATCCCTATCCGGAACGGATGAGAGGAGAGAGGAATAGCGCTATGGAGAAGGTGCGTTACGCAATCATTGGCTGCGGGGGCATTGCACACATGTCCCACCTGCCCGAGATGACTCAGCTTCCGCAGGCAGAATTTGTCGTCGCGTGTGATAGAAGGGAAAACCGCGCCCGGTTGACAGCGGAGAAGTTCGGAGCCAGAGAATGGAGCACGGATTATAAGCAAGTCCTCACCAAGGACGATCTGGATGCAGTAATTGTCGCCACGTACCATCCAACCCACGCCGCTATCGCCTGCGAGGTCCTCGAGGCAGGCAAGCACGTTTTGGTTCAGAAGCCAATGGCCACACGCCTCGAAGATGCCAACCATCTGGTACAAGTCGCCGCCGAATCGAGCAAAAAAACGTATTGCCTCCCTTTTCTCTGGACGCCCGAGTATGAAATGGCGATGGAGATAATCTCCTCCGGCGACCTCGGGAAGATCGTTCAGCTTCGCGCCCGAACAGCCCACGACGGACCAGAGGGGTATTACGCCGCTACCCAGAGAATCTTCGATGAGCAACCGGAGAAGTGCGTGTTCTTTCAGAAAGCGATTTCGGAGCAGGGCGCGTTGTTCGATATGGGCGTTTACTGCATTTCCGCTTTGACCGGGCTTGCAGGATCAGCGGTTAAGGTTATCGGCGCCGTGAAAACTCTCGATAAAGATGCAGAGGTGGATGATACCGCCTCTCTACTCCTGGAGATGGAATCAGGGGCGATCGGAGTCGCTGAGACAACTTGGTGTCAGGCTGCCGGTGGCGAAGAAATCGCCATCTACGGGACGAGGGGGACACTGTACCTCAATCCGTGGCGCCATTCCTTGAGGCAGTACATGAAGAAGCCGAAGAAGGGATGGTTCGAACCGGAACTGCCGCCTCCTCAGCAAGCGGCGGCTCACAGACACTTCGTTGAGTGCATCCTGAAGGACGAGCTCCCCAAGCCGTGCACGAAACACGCTCGCCACGTAGTGGAAATCATGCTAACAGCCGTGCGGTCCTGGAAGGAGGGGAAATGGCTGCCTCTTCGGACAAGGATGCCGTAACTGATGAGATAGACCAGAAAGCCCCGTGTGGAGAGGACACAGTTCCTTAAAAAAATGTTGAAAAGGGCAAGGCACCTTGCTATAGACTACTCACGCCATGTATCGGGGCCATCCCAACATCAAAAGATGGACTCGTGGCGGGAGTGACGAGAACCGAAAAGAGCAAAAGTATAACTGGAGGAGCCAATGGCCATTGTAAGAGTCTGGGTTGAGGAAGGATGCACAGAGTGCGGTGTTTGTGAGGAAACCTGCCCTGAGGTTTTCCGACTTGGAGACGACGGCGTGGAAGTGATCGAGGGTGCGGACCTCGCCGGCAAAGAGGAATCCATCAAGGAAGCTAAGGAGGAGTGCCCGATAGAGATTATCATGTTCGAAGAAGAGTAGCGTCTCCGACCGGCAGTCGCCGGGCTGCGGAAGGCTTGTCGGCGAAAGGAAGAGCGAACGGAGATAAGAAGAGAAGGCGGAGCCAAAACCGAGTGCCGAAGGGAGCCTGGCGGAGGTGAAGACGTTCACGAGTGGTTGGTCGAGGAATAAACGCGGGGGTGTTTTGCAGCCCCCGCAGCGTTTTCCGCTCTGCGAGATAGGATAAAGAATGGGAAGAAACATC
>JABMQX010000071.1 GCA_013203085.1 bacterium
AAGGGCTCTCGCCCCGCACATCGAAGCGCCGATGGCGACCTCGAGAGCGACCTTCTCGTTAGGAGACCACTGGCAATCTACCTCCCCGTAACCAGCAAGGGTCTCGAGGATTTCTGTGCTGGGGGTCCCGGGGTAAGCGGCGGCGAAGCATACGCCTGCCTCGTAGGCTCCACGGGCTACGGCTTCATTGCCGGATAGCAGCTTTTTCTTCGCTAAACCCACAATCAAGCTTCCCATCCCCTCGCCGCTCTCGAGAGGAGCAGATAAAAGGAGATTGCCGCGAGCACAGAACAGCGGCTCGCGGCAAACTCATCGTGAACATGGAACCGACACGCCGTGCCCTCTCTCTCAAGGCTCTGATTTCGAGAAAGGCCTCATCGGGCGCGATGATGTCAGCGCTATCTCAGCGCGTTAGAACTTCGTCATGAACTCTATGCGGACGAAGTGCGCCGTGTCGTCAACTACGTAGTAGTCTCCCGGGTCAACAATTTCTGCAAGCAGATGTCCGGACCACGTATCGTTCAACTTGAATTTGAACCAAGCCGTGCCCAGAAAGCCTCGCTGGTCCCCACTGCCGGGACCGTTTTCCTCCGGGGCCATCATCCAGCCGCCGATGAGGGAAAGGCTTGCCTTTGGGCTGAAAGGCACGTCCAGGCCGAGGTACGGCATTGTGACATTGGACCAACGGCCCGCTCCATCGGCGTCAAAGCCGTAGACATACAGCTCGCTGTACTGCGGCCAGCGCGACCACAACGGATTCCAACCTTCGTCGTCCGCCGTGTCTGGGTCATCTCCCGAAAGGTGATAGAACCCAACACTGGCAGAAGCACTAACCTTTTCACAGACTGGGAACTTGTACGATAACTTGGCGTCCACCATCCAGCCATCAACGTCCTGAGAACCTCTCTCACCGGTCTGGCCGGCAACCTCCAGGTTCCCGCTGAGGCTTTCTGTGAACTTGGGCATGAGCCGGAAGCCGAGCGTGTGCAGGTCCAGATCGTGTGGGAACACCTGCGGGTTGTCTGGAGCGCCCGGGATATTGAACTTGTAGTCGCTCTCGTTCTTGAAGAGATAGTAGGCTTCCAGCGGCATTTTCTCGATGGACTTGTTCTTCACGTAGATGCCGCCGCCGCTTTCAACCATGTCGGTCGCATACTTCCCGAGCAAGCCAACAAGGTCGCGGTCCTGAGAGTTGATGGCGAGGTCATCCTCCGCCTCGTTGTAGATGCCGAGGATATCAACCACGGTGCTGTCCAGTTTCAGGCTTGCCTTGATGGCGTTGAAGTAGATAGTCCGCGAGCCGTCCAGAGGATTCCCGTCGAGGATCACCTTGCCAGTGCCATAGATGAGGTCCTGGCGACCGATGCGCAGGTCCAACTTCTCGTCCAGAAGGTTCTTGAAGTCGAAGTACAGGTGGTCGAAAACGTATTCGTCCGGGAAATCATACGAGTTGCTCCCGCTTCCCTCTTCATAGGAGCGAAACTCGTTGACCAAACGCGCCTGGAAGTGAGCGTCGTCGCTGAATGCCAGCTCGCCCCATATCCGCGTCCGACCTCTGAAAAACACGTTCTTGCCGCCACGAGCCAAGCCGGGCGGAGGCGTGTTAATCGGGATATTGTCGAAGTTCACGCCTCTCAATCGTATGTCGCCGCCCCAGTCGAAACTGTTGCTTTCTTCAGGCGGAACCACCGCGCCGCCCTCGGCGAAAACGGAAGCCGTGAGCAAGCAGAAAAGGAAAACCAGTACAATCGCTCTGAGCTTGTGCATTTTTCCCCCCTTCAATTTGGTTGGGTTTAATTGCAAACAACAACACCAATTGCCAGAATCGATCGCGCCCTTTTCACCCCCCTTCTATCTTATGTCCCTGGCCAACTTATGTTTGTTCGTCGAAAGTTAGGACGATTCAGACGTTTTTGAGAGGAAAATATATCGGCGGTGGCGACGCTTGTCAAGCAATAATCGGAGCCGCCGGACTTTTTTGCTTGCATTCTTAAGCGGTTGTGATATAAAGGAAAACCAACATCCGGGGAGGCGTTGGGACACGAGAAGGTGAGGAATCGGCGGTCCAGCCGTTACGGACAGGATACACGGATTCCTTTCGCGTGGTTAAGCGGGCGTAGCTCAATGGTAGAGCCCCAGCCTTCCAAGCTGGTCACGTGGGTCCGATTCCCATCACCCGCTCCACTTTCTGTGCGCGACAACGTCCTGCTACCCGGATTTAAAACTCGGGTTCACGCTGCTTTAGCTCAGGGGTAGAGCACTTCCTTGGTAAGGAAGAGGCCATGGGTTCAAATCCCATCATTGGCTCAAAACAAGAAAAAAGAAATATAAAAATATAAATTATGGCAAAAGAAACTTTTGACAGATCCAAACCGCACGTAAACATCGGTACTATTGGACACGTAGATCA
>JABMQX010000677.1 GCA_013203085.1 bacterium
AGTTAACTCAATTTAATGAAGTCCCCACTAGTGCAGCTTCACGATTGATATTGATAATTGGATGTTGTTGCTGGTATAATCCATTGCTTGCGACGACCAGGAATATGGAGCAGACCAGCATGAACAAGAAGTATATTGTCCGTCTCACTTCGGAAGAACGGGAGCATCTGGAAGAGTTTGTTTCGACGGGGAGAAGAGCGGCATACAAGATCAAGCACGCCAACATCTTGCTGAAAGCGGATGCGGATGGGCCCGGATGGTCGGATGAGGGCATTGCGCAGGCCTTCTCGGTGCATGAGCATACCCTGCGCAACGTCCGGCAGCGTTTTGTGGAGCGCGGGATGGACGCGGCCATCGAACAAAAAAAACAAGACGCTCCTTCTCGCAAGCCGATTCTGGATGGCGAAAAGCAAGCCCATCTGCTGGCTATGGCCTGTAGCCAACCGCCCCCGGGCCACGCCCGCCGGACATTGCAGTTGCTGGCCCAGGAGATGGTACGGCTTGAGGTCGTCGAGAGGATCTCATACGAGACGGTGCGGAGAGCACTAAAAAAAACGAGTTGAAACCGCACCTGTGTGCCTACTGGTGTATTCCTCCAAAGGACAACGGGGAATTCGTGGCGCGGATGGAGGATATTTTGGACCTGTACTGTTTGCCGTATGACCCCAACATTCCTCTGATCTGCATGGACGAGCTGCCACGCCAGCTCATCAAGGAAACGCGGAGGCCGCTGCCGGTAAGACCCGGAAGCCCTCGACGGGTGGACTATGAATACGAACGCAACGGGACGGCGAATGTTTTCCTGTTTACCGAGCCCCTGGCTGGCTGGCGCCACGTCAATGTGCGGGAACGCAGAACGGGCGTGGACTGGGCGCACGAAATCCAGCAGATGCTTGAGGTCCACTACCCCCAAGCCCCCTTGGTGCGCCTTGTGTGCGACAATTTGAACACCCATAAGACGGGGTCTCTTTATGAAGCATTTGGGCCGAAAGATGCCCGGCGTCTCGCCAAACGCCTTGACATTCACTACACGCCCAACCACGGTAGCTGGCTGAACATCGCCGAGATAGAGCTCAGTGCCTTGAGCAAGCAATGCCTCAAGCGGCGAATACCCGACATCCCTACATTACGCCACGAGACCCACCACTGGGGACAAACCCGCAACCAAAAGCAAAAAGGCGTTGACTGGCAATTCACCACCGACGACGCTCGCATAAAACTCAAAAACCTCTACCCACACGTACAAATGTGAAGGAGCACTAGGGCGCCTTCTCATCTGACAATCGCCGCCACCCAGTGCGCAGAACCGTCCGGGCGAGTAATAGTGACCGTACTTCCGCCGCGTATACCTGTTGTCGCCCCCCACTCGGCCGTATCCACATTCACCCACCGAAGCTCAAACCTCACATTCGGATAACTATCTAGCTTCAAACCGACCGACCCGCCGCCGTTCTTGGTGAAATAGAGGATATATGCTTTCCCCGGATTTGCCGCCAGATAAGCCTCATCAGATTGCCGGCTTGTCAACAGATCAAGTCTGGGCTCGACATCCCAGAACTTCACCCTGGTTTCGACCTTCCTCGTCGCGGCGATGCAGTTCTTTGCCTCAGGATACAAACCTATCCCCGATGTGGGACGATGGAACCTCACTCCAGCCACGCCGGCGAGTAGATTGCGCCACCATTCTTCGATTCCGTTGTCAGAGTCTCCGGGCTTAAACCTGCTCCATGGTTTTCCGTCCAGTGCGAGGTCATTGCCGTATATTTTGGTCATGTGCAGCAAGTACGGTGGATTCGCTTTCTTCGCCGCGTCGGCTATCCATTTTACCTTGTCCCAATGTGCCTCATCCGCATGCCTGCTGTTGACCTGGGATACGTCAAGATAATCGTATTCTTTTCGATTGGCCAGTTGATAAGTGAGCCCGCGAGAGTTTTCCGCTGCATACACATCGTCGAACATATCCGTAGTCGCTACCTTCTTGCCCTGCGCACTTGCCTTGCGTTCTATGAATCTCATCCAATACTTCCCCCAAGCCGGGTCCGCATGGGTCTCGTTGTTCATGCAATACAGCACGTTTCCGTACCGCAGGGCAACCGACAGCAACTTGTCAACGAACTTATCCTGGAAACCTCGAACCAGGTCGAACTTCTGTTTCCTGGATTTCGGCGCATTCTCGTATTCCGGATGTCCCGGCACTCCCTGGAGAAAGGGATGTCTGCCGAACGACCCGTACGACACAGCCAATCCCGACGACGCGGTGGTATAGTTTGCGTTGTTCTTCGGATTCCACGGACTCACCGGCCACGATCCCCAGCTTCCGTCGATCAAATCGAACCTGTCCCACAGCTCTATCTGGACGATGATGTCGCGCTTCTGGGCCTCCGCTATAAACATCTCAATGCGCCCCCAGAACGGGCCGGTCATCGTATTCAGATCGTACTTGTCGCCCGACTTGGCGCAAAACCTGAACCCCTGCATCCCAGCCGCCATTCCCGGGTCGAGCACACACCGAAGGCAGTTGCCTCCGGCCACGGCCAAATCGTCCATGGCCTGCTTGATCTGTTCAGGCGTACTTACACCCCGGTTATCCTTGTCGTTGTCGGTGTCGTGGTCGATAAACGGGTTGTGACCGTGATTCCAGCCGCCCAGCAACAGCACACGCCGACCGTCATATTTCCAATAACGCCCGTCGACGGTGATCTGAGCAAAGATAGAGCTGCCAAATGTCAAAACGATTATAAATCCCAGGAATATGCACCAAACGTTACTCCATGCGGTCCTTGCGAAGACCCATGCCGAAACCACAGTCCGGCGCATATCCTCTTTGCCGGAGAGTCCTGCCCCTCGGTCACCACGGTTCGGTCCCAACGTTTTTCTCATCGTTATTCCTTTCGGTCCTGATGATTGTTCTTTATTTTCATTTTTGTCTCTTCCTTTCTTCCGATCTGACCCTCTGAGCTACGTATGCGCCAATCGGACGTCCATAGCTGCTCTCCCAGGCGCTGGCCCACAGAACCCGGTTCCCGTCAGGGGACGGAACAGCATGAGCTTCCGTCAGGTAGTCGGTTCTCTTCGTATGAAGGTGGGCGATTCGTTCGACAGTCATGCTTCCGTCAAGCTTCACGTCTACTACCTCGTCCCAGTAAGGCGGCCAGGTCGGGCCTTGGTGCTGATACGTAACATAGGCCCAACCGGGGCGATTGGAATTCCTTGTAGATGTGTGGCCTGCGTATCCACCCGGTGTCAAGACGATCACCTTGCCGTCACACAAACGGCGTTTGATTACACGTCCGTCGTCCGGCTTTGATTTCGAGACCCCTACGGCTACATCATCGCCGCTCTCATCGATTGTGAGGTCGTAATGGCTCGGACGACCGTACTCATCCCAAAGTCTACCGACCTTATTTCCATATAGGTCGTAAATCTGCGTCTGGTCTCCTTTTCTGCCGTTGATTCGCCCATTGAGCACGATGTACTTGCCGGATGCCGATACAGAAATCCAATCAAGCTCGACGTCATTGAGACCCATATCCGGATACCTGACTCCATTCTCCAGATTATAGGCAAACGCGACGCGATCCTTGCCCTTCTCGCCATCGACAACGATCAGCCTTCCGTCGAGGGAGAGATTCCCTTCCCAGGGACCGATCCTAAATCCGGAGTAGCCTGAAAACGTTGCTATTATTTCAGTCTTGTCTCTACGCACATCCCAGTAACCGATGACATTGCCTTTGACATAAACCATTGTGTCGGGTCTCTTCGGGTGCCATCGAGTCTCTGTCCCGGGGCAGGCGTTCCGCCCGAACAGCGGCACATAGGTGGCGCCATCAAGAAAAAGGTTATTCGGGTGGCCGTGATGCCTCCCAAGAAACAGGATCGATTGATCGCAGTTCCA
This sequence comes from bacterium, assembly GCA_013203085.1. GTDB lineage: Bacteria > Auribacterota > JABMQX01 > JABMQX01 > JABMQX01 > JABMQX01. The sequence continues at coordinate 3,896 of JABMQX010000677.1, forward strand.
AGCCGCGTCCTTGGAGTAGTGGTGGCGGGCGATTGTGCTCCATTTGCCTTTGATGTTTGGGATATCGGTTCCTGGTTCTCCCGTGATGCGGGTGACTTTAGCTCCGAAAACAGGATCGATATATGACTCCAAGTAACCCGGCTGGGGAATCTTAGGAATGTCCACGATTTGTGCGTTGGTTGCTGCCAGAGAATCGGTCAATCCCAATGACACAATGAGGAAGAGCAACAGACTATATCCGGACTTTTCTTCCATGAGTTCCTTTAACCGGAATTCTTCATTTGCCTTCATAGGCGTCATTGCTGCTTCTTGACATTCCACTCGGCTTCCCTGAACTGGCCTCGCTTGAAGAGCGCTACCGGGCCGGTTTGCGCCAAACAATGGGGCTCACCTCCAATGACATCTTCGCAGACCATGTACCCATCCGGTTTATACGAGCTGCTGCCGTCAACGGATCCTTCCATCGGGGGCGACCACCTGGTCGAACAGTCCTGGATTGTCGGTTATGGCGACCAGATCGATGTGCATAGATTCTCGCGGGGCAAGGTTCACAACATGGTCGCCCGCGGCGAGTTCGAAAGCCTGGAGACAGATCAGTGACATTTTGCTGTTGTGCGCGGCCAGAGACCAGCCCCACGAGGCAGCGATTCGCAATTGCGCCCTGTTGAACGGCCCGTCATCTATGCCGAAGTACAGGGAATCGTGAGTACCAGTCGGCTCGTCCGATTTGACGCGAAGAAGAAGAAAATACCTGCTGGTTTTCGGGACGTTGAACCTATATTCGACAGGATCCTTCTTGGCAAGGCCACTCAGTAGGAGGCATCTCCCCTGTGATGCCTCGGGGTCGGCAACAGTCTTGTAAGCTTTGTCACTGTCAGGTTCTTCCGCCTCAATGTAAGTCACCCAAACGTCTTTACTTGTGGGTTTGGTCTTCGCAACCACACCGCTCTTGGCATAGACCATTACCGGTCTGGAGTAACCGCTTTCCAGCCTGATGAGGAAGGCCCCCCGGTAGAGAGTCCTGCCGGTCATCTTCTCAGGGCAAAGCGTCACAGAGAATGTCATCGTCTGGCCCGGTCTGAAAACACCGGCTTTTGGAGTGACATTGAACCAGTCAAAAGCATCGTTTCTGGCTATCCGAAAGTGTGTCGAGGGCGCTTCGCTTCGGACTGTCGCCGAGACGTTCTTGGCCCGAGCCGATTTAACGTCCGATGCGGAAAACATCAACTGGTAGCGATCAAGAATGACCGGGATTGGGCGTACGGGCAGGACCAAATCGGATCCAAAGGGAATGGCTCCCATGTCGGGTTGGCCGCCCGCGCTGGGAGCAAAGTTGTCGACGGCAATCGCATGGCCCACTCCGTCCGAGGTCCGGCGCAGGGAGAACAGGCCGGCATCGGCATCGACAAAATCAGGCTTGCCGAGGATACCATGCGTCTCGTCGCCCGGTTGTCCTGTGGATAGCAGATTATAATCGCATTCCGATTGTGGGCTTCTCTGGCGTCCGGAAATGGCGCTTCTGCCGGCAAAAATGTTGTTCTTTGCCACGATGCGAAGGTTGTGGGGAAGATTCAGGTCACGTGACTCGCCATGGCACGTGTTGTTGAAGATGAAGGATACAGCACTGGGACCATTAGCATGGGACGAGGTTTTGATGGTTTGTCCGGCCAATCCTCGTTCATCGCCCATGTTCACCAGCAGATTCCGAAACACATATGACGGACCCGACATACAACCCTGAATGCTCACTCCGCAAAGGCAACCCTCGAACTTATTGAAAAAGACTCTGACATTCGTCTGGCCCCCGTCGATCTCGAGCGCATCGTCATTGGCGAAGCACATCATGTTGCCGTAGATATCGCCATCCCGGTTGAAGCCACCGTCGATGTGGAAATTCCCAGCTCCCTCTACGGCGTCATTCCAGCGGTGTTTGTCGCTGCCGATGAAGTCGTTATAGCGCAAAACGGTCGATCGGGATTTGTCCATACCCACGGCTTGAGGGCCCGCCGGATGGGAATAGTACCATGAATTCGCCGTACTCACGGGATCGTGGATGTAACATCGTTCCACCACGGTGCCGATGCTCTTGCTGACGAGGATCGCGCTGTCCCAGTTGATCGCGTTGCCGGTCTCGGTGTAGTACTTGCCGTCGCGATCGAAACGCTGCGTTCCGATTCGGCCCCAACCGGCGATATCACAGTTCACGACCCTTACGTGCTCGCACCTCCTGATGGTGACGGCCTCTTTTAACCCGCCGCGCAGGGTCAGCCCTTCGAGCACTACATACTTGGTCCCGTCCAGTTCAATAAGCGGCCCCTTGCGATCGTTTTGCAACACGAATCCCTTCTTGCCAGTGATCTTAATCCAGCCCTGAGGAGAGCCAGATTCCCGAACGGTGAGCCGACCGGTGAAGGTCGTTTCGTCGAGGGTGATGGTCTTGCCGATGGGAATCCGACTACTCCAGGTTCGAAACACCTGCTGAGCCAGCACGTCCCCATTCGCAGCTTCGATTCTCAACTCGTACAGTGTGTCTTCGTCCAGACCCACGACACTGCCGCGATACATGCCGTCTTCTTTCACGTACACGGGTGCATAAGCTTTCAGCCACGGCCCCCCCTTTCTGCGGTAAACCACGGCCAGGCCATCTCGGCTGGGACTCCTAAAGTAGAATGAACACGTGTTAAAAAGCGGGACGATCTCGAATGGCGCAACGTTCAGCTTCACGTTTCCCCCGGCCGTCCGGTTAGTGATGAGATCCTTCTCTCCCTCCGTCAGCCGTTCGGTGAACTTGACATACTCGTAAGTGATCTCCTCCTCGGCTCCGATGGCGTAAAGACATGTCTCTATCGCGACCGATCCTTGCCAGCCAAGCCGCCTGCGCATATCGAGGGCATAGAGACCCGGTCTGTCTATCTCAACCGCCACCCGTTTGTCGTACGGTTCCTTGCGAATGAGTTTGACCGTTCCGCGGTCCGATAGGGACGAAACCTTGACAACGAAGAGAGGCATCTTGTCGACGTTTATGGGGAACGTCTTGCTGACGCAGATCCAGGCCGGGGATTCCCGCCCATCCTTCAGGTGCAGTTTCCCTTTGTCCATGGAGACCTTGCCGGGAGTCGATGTGAAGCGAGTCCAGCCACCCTCAGAAAAATCGTCAACGACCCGGGCGTGGCCGGCAACGACGAGAATCGCCCAAAACAGGGTGGGTAAGGAAAAGATTCTGTTCATGCCTTCTGTCTCCAAAGGATTGATTCACTTGTCTGTCGATTGAGCCAAGTACTGATCAAAATCGGAAGCGACTTTCGACGCGTCGATCCCTTCTGCAAGTTCGCCTATAATGTGATGATTGGGATTGTCGGGATTGATGCGCCACATGTGGGTGCCATCCTCGAATATGTGAAAATAGCCATGTGTTCTCAGCTTGAAGTAAGGTTCGTGCCCTTTGATTGCAACATAGACTGCGATCAGGTCCGCACTGTGATGAGAGTTCCGGTTCCATTCTTTTAAGAAAACCCTGTATGCCTCACGGACAGGATTCGGATGTGTATCATCTCTCTCAAACAGGATCTTTCCGGTTGGAATCGCATTGGCGAAATCTCCGCCGGTAGTGAAGATGATCCTGGTCGGCCAGTCATTTGCCACATGTCGGACAGCTTGTGGATCCGGCTTGAAATTGCCCCATTTTCCGGGGTCTTGTTGCAGAGGGTACCGTCCTCCCATACAGACGAGATGTTTTACTTTCTTCGCGGCCAGTTCCATTCCTGACAAGGGGCTGTGTTCGTCTGCCTCGGTGTTCAACAGTTTGGAGAGATTGGTCAGGTAGCCTACGGTAACAACGACCACACTATTGTCGGGTTGCCCACTCAATATCTTCCTGTAAATCCGAGTTGCATCAGGCGCGTTTTCGCCCAATCCGATGTCTTGTGGATATCTCTCGGAAATGGTCTTGGCGTATTTCGAATTGCGGTAAACCCCCGATGTTTTCACATTGCCAATCGGAATATCAGGGCGGCCAAAGAACGTGTTGATCACATCAATAGTGGGCGCTGACCACGGGTTGAGGCTTGAACTGATGGTCGCCAGGATTTCTGCATCGCCCCGATTGACAAAACCATGAAGCATGGCCAGTGCCCCCACATCATCAACATCCGACTCCATATCCGTGTCGAAGATGATTCTTACCGGCTGGGCAACAGCCGACAGATGAAGACAGAATAGCGATATCAAGACAATGCCATTTCTCATTTGGTTATCCCTTTCTTGCCAGCGCCGCAAGCCAGCCGTACTTGCTCCCTTGCGCCGGCATCCTGATGCGGACATCGTCGGTGACACGAAGCGTTTTCGCCTTGAGCGCACGCCCGGTCTCAAGGTTGATCCAGGTCAGTACGTAGGCCCCGGGATGTTCGCGCGTGTCGAGTCGCACCTGCCCATCACCATAGGACCCGGTCATCAGGATTCCATAGGCGACGCCCGGGTTGGCAAGCATGTAGGCCTCGTTTTCTTCGCGGTCGTGCAGCAGGTCGAGGTTCGGTGTGCACCGCCAGGGCTCGATCAGGTCGCAGAAGTGGCGCACGGCCTTGAGGCAGGCTTGGGCTGCGGCGTTCAGGCCCATGCCGTTCTCTCCCGCCCGGACGGGCCGATGAAAGCGTACGGCCGAGCGTCCGGCGCAGACCAACTCGCAGAACCGATGAATGGTCGGGCGACGCTCACGGAACGTGCTCTTGTCACCGCCCCCGTAGGCCTTGATATTAGTCATAGGACGCGGAGATTTGGCCGTGTATGCTCGGATGGCCTCAATGTTCAGCCACAGCTCATCATAGTCGCTGAACCGCGTGCTGGTCTCAGAAAGCTCGAGGAACCGGTAGATATGTGGATAGTTGAATAGCGAGGCGAACTTGCCACCCACCATCCGCTGGGTTCTGCTCAAGCTCTTGTCCTTTGGGGTCGTAAAATCCCGGTGCATTTCAGAAACATAGACCGCCTTGCCCTGCTCTGCAGCTCGGCTCTGAACGTATTTCGCCCAGTAGTGACCCCACTGGTAGGGGTGCTGTGGACGCTGCTCATTGTCGACGCAGTAAAGGACGTTGTGGAATTTCAGTGCGTACGAAAGGATCTTATCAATGAAGGCTTGCTGGTATTTGAGCACGATTCGATCGTGCTTCAGATCCGGTATGGTCTGATAGAACGCGTCGTTCATCTCGCCCCGAGGTTGATGCGGAAACACCGTCTCTGGATGGAAGCCATAGTTCACGTTGTTCTTGGGATTCAAGGGATGCGTGGGCCATACGCCAGGCGTGCTGGACTTCAAGTGGACCAGATCGTGGGTGGCCCAGAGCTCAATCTGAACCACAACGTCTCGCTGCTTGCACTGCTCCAGGAAAACGCGGAGGCGCCGCCAGAACTCACTGTTCCATTGGTCCAGGTCGTACTTGCCGTCATCCAGCCTGACATATGGTTGTTCCCGCACGGGATAGATCGCATTGTCTCCCTGCCGGACCGACATGGTGCAGCGCACATAGTTGCCCCCGCAATCAACGAGCCGGTCGAGCTGCGTGCACAGCAGCTCCATGTCGCCGGCCCAATGGAACAAGGCCTCGTCATCCGTGCCGCCCAACAGCACCACCGGTTTGCCATCGTACTGCCAATAGGCGGGATTCTTTGCATATATCTCGATGCCCTCTCCGTGCGCCAGGGACACACTGACTGCCAGGAGGATCGTCAAAAGGAGCGAGTTCTGCGTGTGCCGGTTCGCGTTCATACGCCTTCGAGTCATGTGGCGGTCTCCCATCCGTGAATTGAGATTTCCCATGTGAGTTCACAAAGGCCTCTGCAAGCTGTAGTACGTCATTTTGCCTGAATGCCCCGTTCCATCTCAAGGCCCTTATTGGCTCACAGAGGTCAGAATCGGCGAACAGGCCAGAATTTCAACATTCTGACACTTTCTCTATGCTACCTGACTCCGAATTTCTCATAACCGACGCCGGGAGTGTTATACTGCCAAGGTCGTTCTTTGCCAGACAAATAGCGAGATAACATTGGATCAGTTCTAACCAGAGAGATTGTCAAGACAACGTGCGGACGGTGGAAGAAGAGCCGAGACCGTCTTGCCAGTTGTCGGGGAGGAGGACGCTGCGCCGGTTCACGGGGTGGGCGAAGGTGGCGAGACTGGAGCTCGCCGCTGTTGTCATCTCCGAGCTTGACCCCGCTTGCTGGGGTGGCATAATGAACGCTGAACAAAGAGACGCAGCGTTCTCGAAAAAGCGGTTAAGCGTTTTTTCGCGACATAGAAAAGACCAGGCCGGAAGGGTTGTTGCAGGGACAAATCTCTACGACCGTTCCACCATCCGGCCTTCACCGCTCTCACTTCACGAGCTGTTATACGCTCCGGGACTCTTCTGGCACACATCTGCCTGAAGGGGATCAGGATATACGAACCGCACAGGAGTCTCTCAGGCACAAGGACGTGAAACCAACGATGATCTACACCCAAGTCCTCAACCGGAGAGGCACGGGCGTCAGGAGGCCGTGGACGACTTGTAAGGGAGGATTGCAGGTCTATTATACAGAAACCAGATATCAGCGCGTCCCAAGCGCTCCAGGCGACTTAAGGGCCCGCAATCACAACGGTTATGCCGATGTGAGCGTTGGGGTATTACGCCGCAACGTCGCGGCGACTGGATGGTATAGAGAAACCACATAATCATTGTTCGGGAGAAGAAAGGGGGACACAATGCCCAAGACGACCGCCTGGGAAACATTCTTCGACGCACATGCGCCGATCTACGATCAGAACGGATTCACGAAGAACACCACGAAAGAAGTCGATTTCCTGATTGAGGAGCTGGCGCTTCCCCCCGCTGGGTCGGTTCTGGATGTCGGATGTGGGACGGGGCGTCACTCCATTGAGCTGGCCAAGCGGGGCTACGCCGTAACCGGGCTGGACTTGTCTGCCGAAATGCTGGCCCACGCCTCGGAGGCAAGCACGGCAGCGGGACTCAACGTGGAGTGGATTCATGCGGACGCCACTCGGTTCTCATTGCTCAGACGCTACGATGCGGCAATCTGTTTGTGTGAAGGCGCTTTCGGACTACTGGTCCAAGGGGATGATCCGATCGAACAGCCGCTGGAAATCCTGCGCAACATCTCCCGGAGCCTCAAACCGCAGGCGAAGGCCGTGCTTACGGTTCTCAATGCGACAGCCATGATTCGCAAGCACCAGAACAAGGATGTGGCAGAAGGGCGCTTTGACCCTACGACGATGGTCGAGTCTTCTGAATGCGCGCCACGCGAGGGCCTGCCCGCCATCGCGGTTCGTGAACGCGCTTTTGTTGCGACCGAACTGGTTCTGCTGTGCCGTCTTGCGGGTATGTCCATGCTCAACGTCTGGGGCGGAACTGCGGGGAATTGGCGGAGAGGGACACTCGACCTGGACGAAATCGAGATTATGGTCGTGGCACGCAAGGTGGCCGAACCAGCAGGTGCAGGCGATGCTTCACAGGGCGCCTGACCTGCACTGTTCGACAGGTGGAGAAGACACATGATATGCAGACGACTTTTGGCAACGACGATTCGAACATCGTCTTATGCTGTCGCCTTGATAGTCTGGCAATCTGCTGCTCTTGGCGGGGCCATCACAGTCCGTGATGCGCAAGGGCTTCGAAGCGCGTTGTCCCGTGCTCAACCCGGCGCGACGATCCTGCTGGCGCCGGGGCATTACGGCAACGGCTTCCAAGTGGAAAGGGTCAACGGCAGAAAGGATAGGCCGATTGTTATCGCGGCAGCAGACAAGCAGAGCCCCGCGGTGTTCGAGGGCGGGAAGCAGGCGTTACACTTTGTCGACTGCAATTTCGTTACGCTGCGCCATGTCAGGGTCGTCGGTTGCGCGCTCAACGGCATCAATGCCGACGATGGCGTCAGCTTCGAGACCCCGTCCCGGGGAATGGTGTTCGAAAATGTTACCATCAAGGACATCGGCCCCAAAGGGAACCATGACGCGCTGAAGCTCTCCGGCCTTCGTGATTTTGTGGTAAGGAACTGTGTGTTCTCCGGCTGGGGCGGTTCCGCCATCGACATGGTCGGATGTCAGAATGGTATCATCGAGAACTGTCAGTTCATCGGCAAGGAAGGGTTCTCCCAGAGTAACGGCATCCAGGCCAAGGGCGGTAGCGAGCAAATACTCATTCGGCGCAACTTTTTTCGGTACGCCGGTCAGCGTGCCGTCAACTTTGGCGGCAGCACCGGGTTGGCGTATTTCCGGCCGAAGCCACAGGGCTACGAGGCGAAGGACATCGAGGTCGTGGGGAACCACTTTGTCAGCAGTATGGCACCTGTCGCGTATGTCACCTCCATCAATTGTCGGGTCTGCTGGAACACCTTCGTCTATCCAGAGAAATGGGTGATGCGTATTCTTCAGGAACAGCCGATTGGCCAGTTCCAGCCTTGCCAGCAGGGAGTCTTCGAGTCTAACCTGATCGTCTTCGACCGACGCGTGCAGGTATTTGTCAATGTCGGGCCAAACACCAGACCCGAAACCTTCTCATTCCGCAGGAACGCATGGTACTCCAGCGACGGTAATCGTCTGCCTTCGCTTCCCACCGCAGAGATTAATGGCGTCTACCAGGTCGATCCCATGCTGGAGAATGCTGACACTCCAGATGCGAAGATGAGGTCAAAAGACCAGCGTCTATCTGAAGTCGGCGCGCATGCCTTTGAGATGTAACCAGCGAAGATGGAGTGTCCTGCCCCCATTGTTTGTACCACATCGTGACTCAGTCCTGCGGGCACTGCCGTTGCCGAATGACCAAGGCAACGTCATGTGTTCGGTTGGCTCCCGTCTCAGTTGAACATGGGCCGTTTCCTCAAGCTAACATGTGCATAGAAGAGGATCGTGCGATTTCGCTTTTAAGCGGCGCTCCAGAAGAAAATCGCTCGCTTTTAGAACTAGGCGAAGATTGCGGCCGGCGAACACTGTCGTCGTGAGCTGAGCGACCTGCCCTGACAGAACGAGGTCGGATAGATGGAGTAATTGCCTCTCCTCGTGTCCTGATTGGCGACGCGGAGGGAGGTGGGTCGGACAGCCCCCTCATGCACGCGCCGTGTCTTGACCAAGCCCAAAGCTCTCTTTCATTTGGTGTATAATGAGAACAGAGCCTTTTCAACTCTCCCAAGTCCCGGAGAGTGTATGGCCGTCAATTGTGAGAACCGCTTTCTCGAAAACCTCGGCAGCAGGTGCTTTCCCTTCTATGAAACGACGCGAATTCCTGAAAGCAATAGGGCTGGGAGCGGCTCGTATGGCTGTTCCGATCCTGTCCCACTGTGCAGAGGGGCGCTCGAGGAGGCCGAACATCATCCTCGTTCTCGCTGATGACCTAGGCTGGGCGGAACTGGGCTGCTACGGCAACACATTCAACGAGACCCCCAATCTGGACAAATTAGCCGGTCAGGGGATGAGGTTTACCGAGGCTTATGCCGCGGCGCCTGTATGCTCGCCCACTCGTGCGGCCTTCCTCACGGGGCAATATCCTGCGCGCGTTGGGATTGTGGATTATCTGCGTCCTGATGATGAGAACGCGCTTTCTACAAAGCATGTTACAGTCGCGGAGGTGCTCAAAAGAAACGGATATGCCACCGGCATGGTCGGTAAATGGCACCTGTCGGGGTACACCTATCACGGCTCAAAGAATGAAATTCGAGCCACCGATCATGGCTTTGACACAGAGTTGGTTTCGGAAGTTAAAAGCGTTGGAAACGGAGCGAACTTCTATCCGTACGTGTATCGCACTCAGCCCGTTCCCTGGCTGAACGTCAAGGAGAAGCGCCTGCCCGGCAACGAGTACCTGGTGGACCGCGTGAACTTCGAAGCCGTCCATTTCATCGAGCGGCATAAGGATCAGCCGTTTTTCCTTTACCTGAGCCATTATGCAACGCATACGATTTTGAATGGAACGACAGAGCTCGTGGAGAAATACAGAAAAAAACATCCACCGGGAAACAGTGTTCGCACAAACTGTTAGCTGTGCCAGGATGCGGGATTAAAGGGCGACCCTCTGAACCATTGGGCACAAGACCACAATCCCCACTTGGCTGCCATGCTCGAAAGTATTGACGATGGAATCGGCATGATTATGAGAAAACTTGATGAGCTTGACATTGCCGATAACACGATAGTGATTTTCACAAGCGACAATGGCGGCGAAACCAATGTAACCTCCAACGCGCCGCTGCGCGGCGGCAAGAGCCAACTTTACGAGGGCGGCATTCGCGTGCCGCTGATCGCGCGCTGGCCCGGGAAAACTCCGGCTGATCAAGTTTGCCGGCAGCCGACAATAAACGTGGATTTCTATCCAACATTCATCGACGACGCCGGAATCAAACCGGACCGAAAAAAGCATCTTGATGGCGTATCCATCCTGCCGGTGCTCAGAAATCCTGAGGCTCGTCTCAAACGAGATGAGCTCTACTGGCATTACACGCTTGAGAAGCCACATTTTCTTGGCGGCCGTTCGAGTGGTGCGATCCGGCAGGGCGACTGGAAACTCGTTGAATTCTTCGATACAGGTGAAGTCGAACTCTATGATTTGGCAAAGGATGTTGGAGAGAAAAGCGATATGGCGGAAAGACGACCTGAAAAGGCTGCGGAACTGCAGAAACTGCTCGCAAAATGGCGTGAAGATGTAAAGGCTCATTAATGGTTGATAGAGGAAAAAGAGGAGATGATTGTGCGAAGAAACACAATAATCAAGAGAAGTCTCGTTGCAGCTCTGGTTATGCTGTCCGTGATGAGCTCGCGATGCAAAACCGCGGAATGCAAAACAACGTCCATTGTGGAAGATTATCCGGTAACGCCGGTGACGTTCAACAATGTCAAGCTGGAGGATGAATTCTGGCTGCCGAGACTGAAAACGCAGTCCAAAGTAACCGTTCCTCACGCTTTGAAGGAGACGGAACCGGCAGTGGAGAGACTACGTCTCTGTGGCAACATCCTGCGTGGCCGTGGAGGCCCAAAGCCAAAGCCCCACCGGTTTATATCGTCCGACCTGTACAAGGTTATGGAAGGAGCGGCATATCTGTTGATGATCAGGCCTGATCCTGAACTCGAGAAGAAGATGGACAAAACCATCAACATCATTGCAGACGCGCAAAAGGAGGATGGGTATCTTTATGTCTCGCATATTTGCGGCAATCCAAATCCTCGCGGCATGGGCAAGACTCCGTACTCCTGGGTGGTACACAGCCACGAACTCTATAATATGGGTCACATGTACGAAGGGGCTATCGCCTATTACCAGGCTACCGGCAAGGATAAATGGCTCAAGCTCGCAGAGAAAAGCGCCCGGCACATCAACAAGGTATTCTTTCACGGCGACCCGAATTACAGCGAGGGCAAGCCCGTAATGCAGGCACCCGGCCACGAAGAACTGGAGCTTGCCCTCTGCAAACTTTACCGGGTAACGGGAAAGCAGCTCTATCTGAACATGGCCAAGAAATTTCTGGATATCCGGGGCGTGACCTACTGCCCGCAGGGCGACAGGGTAATGTCGCCCACCTATGCTCAGCAACACAAGCCGGTTGTAAAGCAAGAAAAAGCCGTTGGCCACGCGGTGCGTGCCGGGTATCTGTACGCCGCTATGGCCGATGTGAGTGCGCTGACCGGGGATATGTCGTACGCCCGGGCGATCGGCAAGATCTGGCACAATCTCGTTGACACCAAGACGCATATTATCGGTGGATTGGGAGCCACACACGGGATCGAAGGCTTTGGTCCCGATTATGTCCTGCCGAATACGAATACCTATAACGAGACCTGTGCCGCGGTGGCGAATGTTCTCTTCAACTTCCGTATGTTTCTCCTGCACAAGGACGCGAAGTACTTTGACGTGGCGGAAGTGGCGCTTCTCAACAACGTATTGGCAGGGGTGAGCATCAGCGGTGACAGGTTTTTCTACGTCAATGTTCTGGAAGCCGACGGCATAAGGAAGTTCAACCACGGCTCAGCCGGCCGTTCCCCATGGTTTGGCTGTGCCTGCTGCCCTTCCAATATTAGCCGCCTGATTCCTCAGGTTTCCGGCTATATGTATGCCCACACCGACCGCGCAATTTACCTTACGCTCTACGGCAGTAGCCGTACGGTCATTCCTTTGAAGGGCGGTGATGTGGACGTAAAGCAAGTGTCGCAGTACCCGTTTGACGGGAGGGTTCTTTTAATCATCACTCCTGCAAAGGAACAAGGGTTTGCCCTAAAACTGCGTATTCCGACTTGGGCACGAGAGAAGTTCGTGCCGGGCGACCTTTACAGTTACGTGAACAAGATGCCGGCAAAATGGAGAATCAAAGTGAACGGCAGACCTGTGAGGGCGGCGCTGGAAAAAGGCTTTGCAACCATCGAACGGCGTTGGCACCGTGGAGACAAGGTTGAGCTCAACCTCCCCATGCCAGTGCGGTTCAACGTTTGTGACCGAAGGGTGCTGGCGAATGTCGGGCGTGTGGCCGTCACGCGTGGGCCGCTGGTCTACTGTGCGGAGGAGGTGGACAACGACGGCCCGGTACAGCGTTTCTACGTGCCTGAATACCCCAAGGCGTCAAAGCTTAAGATTAGTGCGATAGATAAAGGTGTACTTGAGGGTGTAGCGATGGTCAGTTTCCCTGCGAAGGAGAAGATCGGGGCAGGACTACGGGAGACGACCGTTGAGCTCGTCCCCTATTATGCCTGGAACAATCGGGGGGAGAAATCAATGATCGTGTGGTTTCCTCAGAAGCCTTAGGTTCATAGTGCGCGGATCACGCCGGACGGCGGTCTGTTCATCGATTCTCGTGACGCTGATGGCTGACACAAAAGGGGGAGGAGTAGAACACATGCGAAAAGAAACAACGTAGGGACTCAGACCAGAGCAGCTTGACCGGTTGTTCGCAATGAGTCTACGGAGAATGCCCGATTAATATAGCCCTCATGCCAAGTCCCCCAGTTTTGCCGTCACCCTTTCCCAGCGGTCTCGTTCAACTACGCGTGATAACATGCGCACAGAAGAAGATCGCACGCTTTCGCCATAGTGCGGCGCCTGAATTCTAAAAGCGGGGGGCAGACGATCCAGCGTAGGGTCGGCGGGATAGGTTTCGCGGTTGTCGTCGAGAACAATGGCGAAAATGCCCTTCCCATCGGCATAATTGACTGCCAAAACGCAGATTGTGAGCACAGAATTTGCACAAAACCCGGAAAGTCGATTCTGCCCTTTAGAATGCGTGTCTTAGCCACCGAGACTTCGTGCTTCTCCCCCACGAAATCTGATCTGATTTCGTTGTTCTTGGCAACAGTCCGCGGCGTAGTAGGCCGCAGATAGTTGCGGCTATGAGTGTGAAGGGCGGTAGGAGACTGCAGCGGGTGGCGGACTAACACCGTGGCACCTCGGGTGTAGTTACCCTAAAGATAAACGTTTGCGTTATTGAATTGGGCTCTTTCCCCAGGTCTTATTGGGCTCCGGGCCGAGCCAAAGCTCCAGCAATCCGCCCCTGGCGAAGTCCTTCTGATAAAACCAGCAGTTCTCCAGGACCTCCCCATTCAGTTTTGCTTTCTGGATGTACATGTTTTTGCTGGAGTTATTGTAGGTCTTGATCTTGAACTCCTTACCGGCGTAGTAGCGGGGATCAAGCTTGATCGTGATCTCATCGAACACCGGGCTGGTGATTTCGTAAATGGGATCGGCATCATAGGCTCCTCGGACGGAGAACAACCCTATTTTCATCAGCGCGCTCAAGGCGCCCATCTGCCCTTGATCTTCCTCGCCGCAATACCCGTTGTGCGGAGTCGTCCCTCCAAATGCCAATTCACTGACCTGTCGCACCCAGTATTGCGTGAGCCACGGTCTTCCGGCATGGTTGAAAAGGTGCGCCATTCCGCAAGACGGCTGATTTCCATAGGTGAACAGCCCGTTGTGACCGCGTTCAAACCGATGGGGCGCCTCCTGCTCAAACGCATGAGTGAGCATGTCGGTGAACTTGTCTTCTCCCCCCCATCAGTTCAACCAAGCCTTTGATATCGTGAGGTACATACCAGGTATACGTCCAGGCATTCCCCTCGACAAAGCCGTACCACTCGACCGGGTCAAACGGCTCATACCATGAACCGTCCCTTCTTCTCGGACGCATGAATCCGGTCGCAGCATCCCACTGATTCGTATAATTCCGCGACCGTTTCATGAAGTACGCGTAATTCTCCTTGTCGCCCACCTTCTCGGCAAGCTGCGCGACACACCAGTCAGCATAGGCCCACTCGAGGGTTAAACCGCCGCTCATGTCGAATCTATGCTTGTCATCCCACATCGGACACCAGCCCTGTTTGAGATAGAATGGCAGGTCTCCGTAATATTTATCCATACAGCCGCCCGGCATGTGATTCCTGCGCAGCACGCTCAGCACCTCTTCCCCAGGGCGATCCAATACGCCCAGGTTGTAAGCGAAGACAATCAGCGGTGTGGCCGGGCAGCCGGTCATGATGTAGGAATACCCGCCCCCGTTGGGACCGCGGGGCAGGTTTCCGCCCCACTTGTCCAGTTCGAGAAACGAGTTGGCGAAATCCCCCAAAACATGTGGCCAGCCCATGCCCCAAAGCAGATTCAGGTTGAACTGGGTGAGCCAGAAGGAGTCCGCGTTGTAATAGTTGTATTTAGGCTTGCCCTCGGCATCCAACGGAAGCTGTCGCACCTTCAGCGTTTTGGTATTGTTGCCCTTGCCGTCGGTATAGTCGGGGATGGCTCCGTTCACATCGTTCAGCTTGTGCCGGCCCATCAAGGCATGCCACAGATCCGTATAGAACTTTGTCCGCTGCTCCTTGGTCCCGCCCCGGACATCGATTCTGCCCAGATACTGGTTCCAAACGTCTCGCGACTCCTTTTCCACCCTGTCGAAGTCCCAGTGGTTGCACTCGGTCGACAGATTAAGCCCCGCGTTCTCGATACTGGTGAAGGAAAGGCCCACCTTCATCTTGATCACGCTGCCGGGCTTCACGTTATCGTACACGACGTATCCGGAAGTGTCGCCGTATCCATTGGACCACTGCTCGAATGTTGAAAAGGGCTGATCCAACTGCACGACGAAAAATGTCCGGACTGTTGGTGGGCCGCCCCAAGTACCTTTGATCCGGTCATAATATCCCACAAGCTCATTTTCACCTGTGGCCGAAATATGTCCGTTGTTCATGGTCGCGGACCCGCTGGGGCCGCCCAGGCTGAAGATGATGTCCGCCCGTCCGCCTTTCGGATAGGTATAGCGATGGAAGCCCACCCGTTCCGTCGAGGTGACTTCCGCCTGCATGGAATACTTATCCAGGTAGACCTTATGGTAGCCAGGCCGAACCACTTCCGTGTCCCGGCTGAACGGCGATTTCCATCCGTCCTTGTTCAGCCTGTAATTGCCCCCGGTCGTCGGCATCACATCCAGGCCCACGGTCATCCAGCCGTGGAGATGGCAAAACCCCACTACTTCGTTAAAGCGATAGTTGTAACCGCCTCCACCCTGCCCGGCGTTGCGCGTGTCCGGAAATACGTTCACCATGCCGAAGGGCCGTTTGCCCGTGCCGAAGAAGAACCAACGCCCTCGGGCCGACATGATATAGGGATCGACCATGTCGACATAATCCGTGCTGCTGTCCCGACTCGCCGACTCCGCTGTTGCCGGCGCCGACCAAACAGCCAGCAGCCACAGAATAGCGAAGTTTATTCTTATCGGTTTTTTACGATAAAAGCGCATTTCGGTGTTACATCTCCTCGACTGTTAACAGACCATCCTTGTTCTTATCAAGCCCATCGAACTGATTGTAGTACATCTTCGTGAATTCGGTAAAAGTGGCCTTTCCGTCCTGGCTGGGATCGGCGTGCTTGAATGACACCGGGTCGCCAAACTCGGTTACGTTCAGCATCCCGTCGCCATCCTTGTCCTGATTCCGGAAGGCCTCCGTCCACAATCCGAGGAATTCTTCGCGGGTCACCTTCCGGTCGGCGTTGCGGTTGTAGTGATGACCATGGTTCGCCGAAGACTGTTCAACCCTGTCGCCAGAAATCGCGGGTATCAACCGTCTTGACCGTTCCGGCAAATTCCAGATGTTTTGCGGGATCGGCCACAGCCATTTGGCGCTTATAAACCAGCAGATAGCTCTCCTTCATGTCCTTTCCGTCGAAGCCGACGGTGGCAATGGCAAAGGGCAGCTTCGGCACGTCGAATTCTTTGAGGACAGCGTTGCCGCGGCGAAGAGTGCGAGCCGCGTCGTCAACGCAATCATCCAGTTGCTATTCATGCTTTGTGTCTTTCACCCACAGGTCGAGATGGTATCGATCTGGTTCGGGAAACATGGATGGATCAACGAGTGCGGAGAGTTGCTTCCAGGAACCAGTCTTAGGCTTACTCGCGTAGCCATATCCAAGAAGCGATTGCCAATTCGTGTTACTCTCATCCATGGCGTAGCCATTAATCGAGCTGTAGTAATCGTGATGTGGATGTTCGGTGGGTATGCCAAAATCCAGCTTTTGCTTGGTGACGAAGTAATAAGGATCGGTCGTGATAATCCGTCGGCCTGTTTTTTCATGCTGAATCAGGAATAGCGGCCTTGATCCGCTAACCGGTCGCACGAAGATTTTGAAGTTGGCTTTCGGCGGAAGGCGCTTGTCGTCGGTATCAACGCTTCCTGCAGGAATCGACACTTGTCGCATGGGAGTCAGCCGCGGATCAAAATTGAGCAACCCGTAATCGACTTTGTCAACGAGTGACTGAGCCAGCTTGATCGTTTTATCCCTGCGACCCACGACGAGAAAGCTGCGATACCAGATCGTCGTTTGCGGTGAGATTCGCAGTTTGGGAATGACCTCGCACACGTCATAGTTTCGGAAGCTGTTGGCGGGCCTGGTACGCCAGTCTTTCCACACCCTGTTGTAGGCCGGCGCGCTGGCTCGCCAGTCGCGATATAGCGAATGACTGAATTGACAGAATGCTTCACCGGCGACTTCCCGAGCACGCTCAGCATCCAGGTGCCTGTCCGTCCCATACACCAGAGCCAGACTTGGGCTGTCGTCCGCTTCGGACGCACACGACAGATTCCAGCCGCCCGTATTTCTGACAGGCACAACTCCAGAGGAATTCAGAATGTCTTTTCGCTCCATCAGTTTACCGTCAGGAGCACTGACATACCGCAGCGGCAGACTGGTCACGCGCGTGCCGCCCCACGGTGCATTCAGGTGATCAAACACGACATCGTCGCGCACACTGAAATTGTGAACTACCCAGGTCAGTTCGATGATTCCGTCGCCGACGTCACGAACTTGGGTGTAGTAAAGCAACGGCGACCGATGAACCGTCTTGATCTGCGGCACCAGGCCCCAATTGAGCATTCGATAACAGCGATCTTCGGACCGAACCTCGAATGCCAGTAGCGGACAATAAAGCGAATCGATCTCAGTGCCGCCCGGAATGTAGGCGCCTGAGTTGTGAATGAAGAAGCTGCTGCGGAAGGCAGAGTTCTTCATTCGAGCGATAGTCTCGTCTGGAAGCTTGCCTGCCTTCAGAGAAGCTTCGACACCGTTATACGTCGTGCAGACAGCAACAAACTGCCACACTTCGTCGTTCCATGGTGAAATGTGACTGCTTGCCGCGCGCCAGGACGGCGGCACACTTTCGCCGAATGGTCCTCGCAGTGAATAGATTTGACCGCCCTTTCCCGTGCGCAGTTGAAATGAGTTATCAGCGTCCTGCTTGTGAGCGGTCTCCGACTGAAAGACTTGTTTCTCATTCAATCGTTCGTCCCACAAGCTGCCGCTGGGCGTGAATCGAGATGAGAAGGCGGTCTGTCCCTGACGGTCCGCAGGCACTTGTGCAACCGATTCTGGAAAGACGTCAAGAATGAGCGGTTGAGTGGATTCGCTGGAAGCGTTTGGCAACTGCCAACGCAACTCGCGGAACTCGGGTTTGGGGCCGCGCCAGTTCTTACCCACGATTCGTGGCTTGGTCGTGTCGCCAGGTTTGGGTTGTAGCCTCTCTGCGTGACCGAGTTTCAATTGCTTGATGTTCTCCCAACTCGGCAACGGTTCGCCGGCAAGATTTTGAAAATCGTTTGGCACCAAAACAACGTCTTGCCATTGCGTTCCGCCCGCAAGTTCGACCTCGGCGGCGTACCCATCGATCATGACGACCAGTCTGTTCGCTTCCGCAGCGCGGACTTTCAATGCAAGCTTCGCCTTCTCGGGCGCCTTCCATGTATCGTCGTAAACCTTGTGAGTCGCACGTGCCCATTCCGTAGGCTTGTAGGTGAACCACTCTTTCTCCCAATCGCCTTCAAAATTCTCAATCACCAGCGAAGGCTTCAGCGTCGCTCGAATTCCGGCGGTCTGGAGGTCGTTGGGCGTTGCTACCTGCAGCAAAGAAGACAAGTTAAATGTATTGGCAGTGTAGGTTCCGTAGTAATAGCCGGCGCCTACTACTGGGGCGTCCAACGGGTACACGACATTGGCATAAACCCAGAGCGGTTTGGCCGTGCTTTGCACCGGTAGCTTCGCGGTCCAGCGTCCGTCCGCCTCGGAGGCCTGGGCATGATGCCAAAAACGGTGCATCGTATTCTCACGATCCCCGGGCCTTTCATCCGGTTTGCCATGCTGAGTGTAAAAGACGTCAACCGACACAATCGGTTTCGAGGGATCGGGCCGAACAGTAATCGTCGGCACGCCGTCGGCAGTATCCAGTTTCAAAGCAGATTCAGGAGTCTTTGGGAACGCAAACGTGCCTTTCAAATGCTGGTCGAACCACAGCATGGTGGCGACTTCGTATTCCGCCGTGTCCTGATGGTTGTGGTGCGGGGAACAAGTAACTCGCCGCTCTTTGCTTGAGACTTCCCGGACCGCATGAGGCAAGTCGCCGATGCGCCCGTGAAAATCGTTTGCAGGGCTGAGAAAAATGATCGGACACGACACTTTCTTCAAGCTGACATTGTCGCCAAGTGTCGCTCGAAAAAGGGGACTGTCGTTATCGCGGTCACTGATGCCTCCACAGGACGGCGCGGCGGCTTTCACTCGCGAGTCGGCCGCGGTCATCACGGCGAGCTTTCCACCCATCGAATGCCCGTAGACCCCGAGCCGGTCGGGATCGACGTCCGGCTGCTGTTCCAGAAACGTCAGTGCTCGGCGAGCTGCGAGAGCACAAAGAAACCAGGCGCTGTTGCGTGGCGATTCCACTTCGTCGAGTGTCCAGGCCGCCGGCCTGGCGCTGGGAAATACGTTCCCGGGATTCCTGCCGGGAGCGTGATAGCCATCGACGGCGCCCCAGTCGGTCGTCAGTTTGTACTTGGGATCCTCGGTCTTCCCATCCCAGAAGAGCTTCACTTCCGCAGGTGTGACTTGATATCCGGGAGCGTTGATCCTGCCAGCCCACGCGATGGAAACCGTAGCGTATCCACGCTTGGCGTTCATTAGGCAGGCCCGGTGGTCAGCGTATTGGCCGCCACCGTGAATCTGCACGAGCCCGGGAAGTTTCATTCCACTCTCAGACGCGTTCTTTGGAAACCCATAGACCGCCGCCAGCCTGGCTTTCTGTCCTTTGAAGACGCCAATGCGAAATCGAACGATCCGCAGCAGGACGTCCTCCTCTTCCCATTCTTTGAGAACTTCGACTTCGAGAGGTTCCGCACGAGGATCAAACCCCGCCCACATTTCCGCAAAGTTCTTCGGAGCTCGCGCATCCTCAAACGGAGGTAGGGTATCGGGTTCGCTTCCTGAAACGAGCGGGCATCCTATGAATGCAATTGCAAATAGCGATGTGAAGAACTGCATATTGCTCAGTACTTTGGAACCGGGGTAACCATTCGATAGAGGCAACTCGCCTCGCCGGTCAACCTAGAGGTCTCTTGTCTCGCAGCTTCAACTTGTGCTTCTGCGTAAGCCCGTCAAGCATCATGGTCACCAGCGTACAGCTCATGCAGTAATCCTTGACGCCGATGCCCTTGCCCGAAACGGAGTCGTAATGTTCGTTGATCCCGTTCTTGATCGCGTTGGCGACAGTCTTGTCGGCGATGTCGGCAGCGAGAGCTTTGTGTCCATAGTCTGCCAAGCCTCGAGCGATCTGATAGTTGGTCGATGGCCAGACGTCTCCGCGCCAGAAGCCGTTAGATTTCCATCGCGGATCAGTGCGATCGACCGTCGGGACCGGAAGCCGTGTCTGCCACGCATCAGTGGCGAGCACTTCGGCCATGCGCTTTGCCATGGCCTTGGTAGGGACACCCGCTGTCAACGGAATCCAGCTACCGATAGTTACCACCGGAACCTTCTCCATCGTATCACGTTTAACCGAAAGGAATGCCCCTGCTTTTTCGTCCCACATGTGGTCGCGCATCGCCTTGACGGCCTTGTCGATCCGCCGCTTTCGCCGCACTGCCATCTGCCGGTCTCCGACAATTTTGGCCAACCGAACAAGGCTCCGCTCGCCCATGATGAGGTATGACGTGTTACCCGTCACACAGATGTCGCCATACCAGGCACCTTCGTTGGGGCCTTTGCGTGAGGGATGAGCCGTCAGCTTAAGGTCGTCCATATTGCATTCATAGTCGAACGTTTCCCAACGCGCATGTTGCAGTTTCCCGCTGTAGGAACCGACCGTGACCAATCCGATGTTGGTCACATCCCGCTCACGCCAAAACCAATCATGGAAGCGTTCGAGCCGACCGAGACATTGCTTCAGAAGTTCTTTGTCGCCGTTGCGTCGGTAGACGCGTTCGACGCCCCAGGCGAGGATTGGTATCTGCGAGAACTGCCGAACCTCTTGCGGTGCGGTCTTGATCGCAACGGTAATCATATCGTGCGCATAGTCAGGCATCTTCTGGTTCCAGCGATCCTGGAAGTCCCAGTAGTTCTGGAAGATATCCCGGATCACCTTCTTCTTGCCCGGCAAAATGCTCAATAAGTCCACCACGAACATCGAGTCCCAGATCCATTGGCCCTTATAGTACGGTCCGCCGGGGACGATCCAGGTGTTCTTCAATGGCGGCGTCGGCGGCATGATCTTCTCGAGAATGCACTTGCGAAAAACGGCCTCGGTAAGCGCCAAAACTTCTTCGTTGTTCGATTCAAACAGAGAGCGACTGTCGGCCCTTGTACTATCATCCAAAACCCCGCCGTTCGCGGCGCGATCACCCGCAGCGATAACCAACTGCTCGAGCCAACGCGATAGTGTCAGTCCGCTACCGGCGATCTTGAGGAATTTGCGTCGTTTCATTGGGTATTTCCCGGAAGTAGCCTTTTGAGCAGCTCGACATCCAACTCTGCCTTGGGAGCAAGGGCTGCCGAGTCGAGATACCGCAACAGACTATGCAGTAATTGACGAGCCTCCGGTTTGTCCTGATGACCGAGCAGATCGATGGCGCAGATCAACATCCTGCCATTACCGACCTCGGTTTCAGCGATCAGGCCCAGCTTGTGATTGCGTACGAAATTATCGATCACCTGGACCGTGGGGCGATAGTCGTCCGGGGTGTCGTCCAGAATGATCGGCCGCGAGTTTTTCACCAGGTGCCACCACTGCCAGTTGCTGTGGAACTCAGTTGGAAATTTTGCCAAAGCAGGCGATTTCGGATCGCAAAGGAATCCCAATGTGCCGGGCGCCGGTTTGACACCACGTTTCTTGGCGGCTATGCTGAACATCGGCGACCAGAAGTCGGTCTGGAACCCGCCCTCGACGCTGTGGGGCAACCGGTCCAGCTTTGGAAGCAGCAGGACCTTACCGCCTGAGGCGAGGTGTTCTGCAGTCTCAGCAGCCTGGAAGTTGTCAGTAACCATCACGCCCTTTGGAGCCATGGTGTCAACCTTGGGCGGATAGATCCAGACATCGTAGTCGTTGCGATACTTTGTCCCCTCGATAGCCAGCATGATCGTCAGCTTCTGGGGCGGAGCGATATCGCCCAGCGGCAGCGAGAACATATCGACCTCGAAGACCTTGCCCTGCTCGATGGTTACCGTTTCGAACGCACCGGAGGCGACCTTCCGCCCGTCGCTTCCGGTAGCCGTCCACATTACCCGGGCGTCGGGTATGTCGGCCGGACCGTAGTGGCCGACCTGCACCCGGCCGATGAACGTCTCTTCGGTCGTCCAGGTGTACTTCTTCATACGCAGCAAAGGAACCGTCTCGCAGCAGAACCGGCGCCACGCCTCAGGTGTGATCAGCCCCTTGGATTCCATGAAAACGTTCAGCATGCCGACCAGGGCCGTGCCCTGGCCCGGAAAGTCCTGCAGATCGAGTAACTGGAACCCGCCCATGCCGGGTGTCCTCAAGGCAGCCTCGATATCTTCGCGGTAACAGATGGCTGACAGTGCGCCCGAGGCGCGCATGAAATCATGGGCCTGATCGAACATGCCCGCTTCCCTGAGCCGCTCGCGGAAGACCTCCAGGTTCCTCGCCCTCAGGACGCCCGTGTATTTGGGAATCTCATGATAGTCGGGATAGACCTGGAACTGCCCAACCTCATGGCTGATGACCGGAACCGAAACGCCGCAAATCGACTCGATGTAATCCACCATCGTTGAAGGCGGACGATGCTCGATGTGCGGGTTGGGAAAGTCGAGCGTCGAGAATGATCCACGAACCGGCAGCGTCTTGCTCGTTTTGCAGGTCACCCAAAAATCGTCGCCCTCGGCCAGGTGTGGATTCCAGTGTACGTTGTTCGATCCCTGGGCGTACAGGTGACGCGGGTCAGCCTTTTTGAAGTGGGCGGCCATTTCGAACATGGCCTCGTTGCGGCCCAACTCGTTGCCGAGGGTGAACATGACGAACGACGGGTGATTTCCGAAGGCCTTGAAGATCAGTTCTCCCTCGCGCTTGGCGTATTCGTAAAGCGACTTCCTCCTCAGGGTGCTTTCCACGTCGAGCCGGTCGATGTTGTGGATTGCCGCCTCCTCGTTTTCAGGGGCCCGAAAACCGCTGCGTTTGTTCGGGATCTCGGCCTGGAAATACACGCCCAATTCGTCCGCCGCCTCGAATGCCGCTTCCGGCGGACACCACGAATGGAAGCGGTAGTGATTGATGCCGTATGACTTGGCAATGGACAGGACCCGCAGCCATCCGGCCTTATCCATCGGCGGATAACCGGTCAACGGATAATTGGCAGAATCGGTCCGGCCTCTGAGGAAGACTTTTCGGCCATTAATCACCAAGCGATTCCGTTGTCTTGTGAAATCGCGCAGGCCGAAGTTGACGCAGCGTTGGTCGTGATACGATACCCCGCCAGCCTTGGTCTCGAGATGCAAAACTAAGCACAACATGGCCGGATGAAACTCGTCCCAGAGAGGCACATCGTCGCCCGGAGCATAGGTGAACTCGACGCGGTTCTCCTGCTCGGGCGCCGGGACCTTGACGGACTGCCGCTTGAAGGTTGCCGTCTTGGCGACGTTATTACTCTTGCACTCGACGGTGATCTCGCCCGAGGCCACCTGACCGGTGATGTTGCCAATCACCCCACGGATCGTCACACGCCGATGCGCGGCGTCGGGATAGATTTGCACGTCTTCCAGCCAAACCGGGTCCGTAGCACGGAGTTCGATTTTGCCGATGATGCCGTTCCAGTTGGTCTGCGTCCGCTCATCAACCGCATGGGACGGACCGACCGGTGGCAGCCTGGCGTTATCCACTAAGATGGTGATGGTATGCTCGCCCGGCGTCATCGCGGCTGTCACATCAAACACCTGAGGAGCGCTGAGCGTGTCTTCCCAACCGCAAAAAGTCTGGTCAACCCACACGCGCGTATGCTTCGAGCGCTCCAGAAACAGGATGATGCGTTTGCCTTTCCAGGCCTCGGGAATCGTCACGCGCCGTTGATACCAGGCTGGACCTTTCCAGTACCAGACACGCGACAGCCTATCCGTGCGCCGCTCGTCTTTCTTGATGCCCTTGTGATTCTCGTCGGTCGTGCCGGGCAGTTGCACGGTATCGTCAAACTCCAGGGCAAACCACTGTTCCGCGACGCCGACGTCCTCGGCATCGAGACGGAATTTCCAGATCCCATTCAACGGAAGTGTTGTCAACACAGTCTCTGCGTGAACGGAACAGGTCACCAGAAAGGCTACGCAGCAGAATGCAGTCCATGCTTTTGCAGTGCGCATCTTCATATCATCAATTCCTGTTGCCGAGGCTTGTAATGCACTTACCGTCAACGTCAGAACAGCTCCTTACTCTGGGGCTCGGCCATTGGGGAAATACTCCCAATATTTCTTTTCGTTCTTCAATACCTTAATTGCCTATACACATTTAGCGTTTCACCCAAACGAAAATCCTCATTGTGGAGAGTCCGGAGTTGCATTTGGATCCCATAGCTTTCCGATTTCCGCCAATGTCTTAATACTTGATTCTATAATATTTCCATTCCTATCAGGGCCGACATTGAGCAGGAAATTCGAATTCCTACTATTCGCCGTGGCCATGAGAGCCAAGATTTGCCCGGTAGTTTTGGAGCGAGACGCCCCTGTCCAGAACCATTTCTGCTCCAGTTTCCAGCACGTTTCGCCCGGTGCCGTGTTCCCTTCCGGGAAGTGCCTCAATTCCTTCACGGCAATGTCGACATACGGTGTGCCCTTTTTGCCCCAATCCCACCAGTTGGAGCTGGCAAGGACGCCGGGACGTATGCTTCTGAAGTACGAAAGCGCCTCGTCCGCGGGCATTACCTTCGGGTCCAGCGCATCGTTCCAGATGTAGAATACATCCGGATACTTGGTCAGCAGTTCGGCGATCTGCTTTTTCTGGAATTCGTTCTGCTCTTCCAGGCTGTGCGTCGCGGGGTCGCATTCGGGGGGCAGAACCTTGTATTTCCCGGGGCCCCCGAATCCCGGGTGGCGCCAGCAATAGTAAAGCCCCGCCTTCAATCCCCGGCGCTTAAACGATTCAATGAACTGCGCCACCAGGTCCTGCTGGTACGGACAGTCCGGGTGCATCACGTCGTAGGTCGTGTATTGGCTGTCCCAGAGGCAGAAGCCGGAGACATGTTTTACCGTCAGCACCCCATACTGCATGCCGGCAGACACCGCGGCGTCCCCCCACGCGTCCGTGTCGATCCTGCCGCCCGGATTAAAGTCGGCGGGACTGTGGTAGCCCGCGACCCATTGGACCCCCTTGTACGTGGCCATGTTATAATGGATGAACATGCCGAATTTCAGCTTGCGGAAGTCGTCCTGTAGCTCTTTGACGGATTTCTTCCGGTCTGTATGGACCTTCTCTTCCGCCGATGCGTTGGCGACGCCCGTCACCATTGCCGCCAGCAGCGATATCACCGCCAATAATGACGTCTTGTTCATAACGTTGTCTCCCATTGTTTATTGGTTAACGGCCCTTGCCCAGCATCTCGCGCTGTTTGAGAATTTCGACCGCCCGCCTGGCTTCCTCCATCCTCCTGAACTCGCAGCGTTCGGCGGCCTCCTGCGCCATAGCCCTCGATCGCGAGCGGTCAACGGCGCTCTCGGCCGGGTCTCCGTTCTCCGGCCAGCCCCACGCGTCGGTGCGGAAACTGTGCAGCGGTTGCCACGGCTTGCCGTTGACCTTGAGATTGCCCATCGGGCTGCGGGCCCAGGCGTAGCGGACCGCCACGGGCTCTTTAACCAGTGGGCTCCAGACGAACAGCTTCTTGCGATTGTATTTGTTCCCCCAGATGCCCTGGTCTTTGGTTACAAGTGATTCCGCGTACGCCTTGTAGTATTTGCCGTCCGTGCCGGCGATGGCGAAGCCTTCGATCGGACCGTCATCATCGGGAGCGACCGGTCGGTCGAAGGTCAACACCATCTGCTCACCGTCGCGTTCTGCGGAAACCAGTTCAGCCGTTTCCCAATCGACGCGCATCCCGTACACTTGCTTGAGTGCCCAGCGTGCAGCACGCGTGGCGAGGAAATGCTTCTTCTTTGTGTGCAGGCCGGGGAGTCGCTGGTCGTAAGCGGGGATGAAGCCCGTGTGC
>JABMQX010000678.1 GCA_013203085.1 bacterium
ATGCTGCTCGGCACGCCGGAGGAGATTCCTCCGGAAGAAGTCAGCCGCGCCCACGAGAGATACGTTCAGAAATATGGACAGGCGAAGAATAATCCTGTACGATGATCTTACTCTCGAGCTTATGCTCAGTACATGGCTTCGCAAATGCGGCGACGTATGATGCTGTCTGAAAGGAGCTTTTTTGACCGGATAAAGAGGATTCTCGAATTATCATGTCCATCCTATTATACGCCATTGAGGACGGGTCAAAAATGAAATCAAAAGCTAAAAAAGTCAAAATGCAAAATATTATAGAGATGGCCGTTTCATTTTCTGCAATGCAAAGAGTTTTTGAAAAAGGATCTATCGAAAAAATCAAAGCAAAGCTAAACAATTGTATTGATGAATTTTTGAATTTGAGCACTAAACAAGAATATCAGAGAAAGCATAAAGAGTTCTGCGCGTGGTTTACGAGAAATATCAGGACAGCAGAGAGGAAGAAGGACGGGAGAATAATTAAAAGGTCGCAATATGCATCTTGGGGACAAGCCGGAAAAGTAATTGATATTGTATTAAAGGTTTGCATTTATTACTGCAACCTTGCTTGTGCCGAAGTTTCGTCTAAAACGATACCGTGGCTTAATGGAGCGATTGATAGTCGCATCTTGAAAGATTTAAAAAAACGATATAATTCCTCAATAATTTCGCAAGCATCTACAATTGAAGATATTGACAAGGCAACATACGAGGAACTGCAACAAATGATAAATACTGACATTAAAAAATCGTTTAATGGAGAGATCTCTCCGGTTCAATATGATGACATAAAATGGAGGGAATTAAATAGATGATTTCCATAGGGAGTTCAACGGCGTATAACAGAGCGTATCTGGCTACGTGCCTTCGGCACTCCGCCCAAATCCTGCTTCGCAGGACTTCAGATACGGTCGGGACGTTATCCGGTCAAAAAAAGAATACTTCACCGAATTTATGAATCAGAGCATTTAGAAGATACGTTCATGTGAGACAAAAGGGAGAGAACGAATATGCGGAGTCGCGATCACAGATTGATTAGCTTTCTGATGCTGGGCTTCGTGGCGGCCGCTCTTTTCGGCTGCGTGAAGGAAGAAAAGGCCCCGGCCCCAGAAGCGGAGGGAAAGGGTTCTGCGGGATATGAGGCTCTTCTTCCAAGTAAGGACCTGCCGACGGGATGGAGGCAGAGCGGCGAGGTCAAAACGTACGTCGGGAAAAAGCTCTACGATTCGATTGACGGCGCGGCGGACAGGTTTTTCCAATACGCCTTTCGCGAACAGTACGTGGCGCGCTATTCTTCCAATGACTCGGGAAAGAGCATCAACATTGAGGTTTACGACATGGGGACGCCCGAAGACGCTTTCGGGATTTTCTCCTGTCACGACAACGTCATGTCGGAGCACGTGGGCGTCGGGCTGGCGGCGACAATCTCGGAAATAAACCTGGATTTCTGCCGGGGGAAGTATTTCGTAAGGCTGCTCGGGATGGGTTTTGAGGAGGGAGAAGCGAAGAAACCCCTCCGCGCCTTTGCAGAGGCCATCGCCGGAAACATCGAGCCCGGCGGGGAACTTCCGGAACTGGTCAAACGCCTGCCCGAAGGATACGTCGAAGGGTCCCTTCTATTCTTCCACACCGCGGAAATCCTGAACGAGAGAAGATATGTCGCGGAGGAGAATATCTTTAGGCTCAACGAGAAGACTAACGGCGTGCTGGCTGCCTATACAGCGGAGGAAAAAGAAACGTTCAAGCTGGAAAAAGATATTTTGTACATCATCGAATATCCTGATGAGAAGGCGGCTCAAGATGCGAAAATGAGTTGGCTCAAGTTCGCGGATAAGCTGGTTACTGATTCTCGGGCGGAGGGGCAGCCGCCGAGCGATAAACTGCAACTTATAGGCCTTGTGGAACCAACGGAGATTCATCAGCTTTATAAAGGAGAGGGGGGCGAACAACACCTCATGACTATTATGAGGGTTTTTCGGAATACCATCTTTGGCGTCTGGGAAATCACAGATGCCGAGAAGGCGAAGAGTCTCGCCAAGACTCTCGCGGAGAACTTGAAGCGCTGAATAGTGGAGAAGAACAGCGATGTCAGGTGAGATTAGCCGAAGAAAGTTTATCAAGATAGCCGGTGCCGGAGGAATGGGATTGTACAGCTTCGGGATTCTCGGCTGCGGAAAGAAAAAGGAGGTTGGCCCTCGCATCCTCCGGCAGAATTCCATGAACGATAAGATCGTCGTTGGGAACGGCGATGACATTCGGGCGGTGGTACGGGCGATCATCGAGAAGCTGGGCGGCATGTCCTCCCTCGTTCAGAAAGGGGATGTCGTCGCTGTGAAACCGAATATCGGCTGGACAACCCCCCCGGAGCTCGCCGCGTGCACCAATCCGGTGGTGGTGGTGGCTGTCGTCGAGCTATGTCGTGAAGCCGGCGCAAAGAAAGTTAAGGTCTTCGACAGAAGTTGTCGCGACGATCGCATCGCCTACAAGAACAGCGGTATCGCTGAGGCGGCGAGAAAAGCCGGGGCCGACGTTTCCTACGTTGACAGAAGGCGCTTTTTCGAAGTGCCGATTGAGAAGGGAAAAAAGCTGAAAAGCTGGCCCGTTTACGGGGAAGCGCTGAAGGCGGACGTGTTGATCAATCTTCCGGTGGCAAAGGTCCATAATGCGACCGGGTTGACGCTTTCCCTCAAGAACTTGATGGGGACCGCCGGGGGAGATCGCGGCACCTGGCACCAGTCTCTCCATCAGAAAATCGCAGATTACTATACAGTGCTGCCGTGCGACCTGGCCATCCTCGACGCTTACAGGGTCATGATAAGGAACGGACCAGCGGGCGGAAATCCGAACGATGTCAAACTGGTAAAGACCATCGCGGCAGGCACAGACCTTGTCGCTCTCGACGCCTTTGCCGCAAAAGAATTCTTCGACAAGACCCCCGACGAAGTCCGCCACATAAAGTACGCCAGCGAGTTCGGGTCGGGAGACATGAACTTCTCGAACCGAGTTGTCCGCATTTGAGGAAGTCACGAGGACCGGGGGCGCTGGCTCACCGCTGAAAAAGGCGAAACGATAACGAAATCCCTCAGCGTCGCGCGGGTGGGGCTGTATTTCAGTGGGCCAACTTGCCGAAGGCAGCGCCGCCTCGCCGATGGGCGCGGGATGCCCACGCCACGGCAGGCCAGGACGGAGTCCTTCTCATCTTCCTCTCTGCGCCCTTGTGCGTTCCCTTCCTCTTCCCCTTTTCCCTGCGGCAAGTCGGCGCCCGCCGGAGACTGAAGGATTACCCCCCTGTCGTCGGAAGAAATTGAAAAAGTGCTTACGAAATGGTATAGGTTTAGCCGGTCGGCAGAGGGCAAGATGCAAGCCACCCTAAATTGGAGAAGTAAGATGTCTTCGGAAGAAAAAGACCTGTTGGCGGAGATGGACGTTCTTTCGACGGAAATGGAGCGGCTGTTCTACCGGCTGTTTCACCCGAAGCTCCCCCTGAAAACGTCGGGGGGACCGTGCTGGCACCCCCTCACTGACATTCACGAGACCGAGGATTCCTTCGTGGTGAAGATGGAGCTGGCGGGGGTAACGAAGGAAGACATGACAATCCAGCTCGAGGGGGACAGGTTGACCATCATAGGAATTCGGCGAGAACAGCCGTGTCAGGGAGTCAAGGCGTACCACCAGATGGAAATCAATTACGGTCGCTTCGAGCGAGTGATCCTGTTAAGAGCAGCCGTTGAGCGAGAAGCAATATCAGCCTGTTTCGAGGAAGGCTTCCTGGAGATAAGGATTCCGAAAGCTATTCCGGGGCACAACGTGACGAGGATAGAGATCGTCAGCGAAGAGGAGTGAGGCACTGTGAGTCAGGAAGTCAACGACAAAACTGGCCAACCTCAAGCATCGGAAAAAGAGGCTTCTCAGGGAACGATACCGAAGGTCCTACCGGTTCTCGCGCTGAAGAATTCAGTGCTTTTTCCGCTGACCATCAATCCGGTCTCCGTCGGGGAGAAGCGTTCTCTGGCGGCCGTGGAGAAGTCCGTCTCCGGGGACCGGCTTCTGGCGACCTTTGCGATAAGACCGGAGTCGTCGGAGAAAGGGACTCTTTCCAAGAGGGACCTCTACCCGGTCGGGACGGCAGTTTCGATCATCAAGTTCCTGAGAATGCCGGATCGGACGATGCGAATCCTGGTTCAGGGGATTCAAAAAATACGCCTCGATAAGTTGTCGGGCCGGGCGCCTTTCCTCGCCGCGAATATATCACCCATCAAGGAACAATCGGAGAAAACAACAAGGATCGAAGCCCACAAGCGGAACGTTATCGACAGGCTCAGCCGCATTGTGTCCATGGTATCGTACCTCCCGGAGGAAATGCACACCGCCGCCATGAGCATAGACGATCCGCTTACGCTGGTGTACTTAGTCGCAACGACGTTCCGCTTTCCCGTGCCGGACAAACAAGCAATCCTGGAGGCGGACCGCATTGAGGAGAAGTTCCTGAAACTTCTGTCGGTCCTGAACCGGGAGCTCGAGATTCTGGAGCTGGGAGGGAGAATTCAGTCGCAGGTCCACGACGAAATGACGAAGTCACAAAGGGACTACTTCCTGAGAGAACAGCTCAAGGCTATCAGGGAGGAGCTGGGGGAAACAGAGGAAGGACAGGAGGATATCGCGGAGCTGGCTGAGAAAATCAGGATGTTGAAAGCCGTGGCAGAGGTCAAGAAACAAGCTCAAAAGGAGCTGAGACGGCTCAAAGCGATTCCTTCGGTTTCACCGGAATACCACGTCATCAGAACGTATCTGGGTTGGCTGACAGACCTGCCGTGGGGCAAGGGTACTAAGGATAACCTCGATCTTGCAAGGGCCCAGAAGATACTCGACGAGGACCACTACAATCTTCAAAAAGTGAAAGAGAGGATTATCGAGTACCTGGCAGTCCGGAAGTTGAAGGAGGATATGAAGGGACCGATTATCTGTTTCATCGGCCCACCGGGCGTCGGGAAGACATCGCTCGGGCAGTCCATCGCCCGAGCCCTCGGAAGAAAGTTCGTTCGGATATCCCTCGGAGGCATGCACGACGAGGCGGAGATCAGAGGACACCGTCGAACCTATATCGGCGCCCTTCCGGGGAAAATCATCCAGGGAATAACGAGAGCGGGAACCAACAACCCAGTGTTTATGATGGATGAGATTGATAAGGTGGGAGCGGATTTCCGGGGCGATCCCTCCTCGGCGCTGCTGGAAGTGCTCGACCCTCAGCAGAACGTATCTTTTCGAGACAATTATCTCGACGCCCCCTTCGACCTCTCGAAGGTAATGTTCATCACGACGGCGAACGTTGCACAAACGATACATCCGGCTCTTCGGGATAGGATGGAGACCATCGAGCTCGCTGGTTACACAACGGGGGAAAAGCTGAAGATCGCAAAGCAGTATCTTATCCCGAGGCAGTTGAAGGAGAACGGGCTGGAAAGGCACCCCGTCGTTTTCGAAGACGCCGCGCTCATCAAGATCATCGAAAGCTACACCAGAGAAGCGGGCGTGCGAAATCTCGAAAGGCAGATCGCAAAAGTGTGTCGGAAGGTGGCGAGGGCTGTTGGTCTGAAGGAAAAGGCGCCGGAGACCATTGCCGCCGGGGACATCGAACAATTCCTCGGGGCGGAGACTGTTTTCCCTGAGGAAGCGAGACGAACGTCCATCCCGGGAGTGGCGACCGGCTTGGCGTGGACAGCGGCGGGCGGGGATGTGCTCTTCGTGGAAGCGATCAAGATGCCGGGAAGAAGGACGATAACTCTGACGGGGCAACTCGGTCAGGTGATGCAGGAATCGGCGAAGGCGGCTCTCTCCTATATCAGGTCGCGGGCACAGAAGTTCGGTATTGACCCGACGTTCTTCGATTCCTGTGACCTGCATATTCACGTGCCGGCGGGAGCAATCCCAAAGGACGGGCCGTCGGCCGGCGTGACCATTGCCGCCGCGCTGGTTTCCATACTCAGCGAAAGGCCGGTTAGCAAAGATGTTGCTATGACAGGGGAAATTAGTCTATCCGGGTCCGTTCTCCCTGTCGGCGGCGTCAAGGAAAAAGTCCTTGCTGCACGGAGAGCTGGGATCAAAAAGGTCATCCTCCCCGCGAAGAACAAAAGAAACGTCGAGGAAATCCCAAAAGATCAAATCAGGGGGTTGAAGTTCGCCTACGTCGAGACGATAGATGAGGTGGTGGACCTGGCGCTGACCAATAGACGGAGGCAACCCAGAAGCAGTGCAAAGCGGAAGGGTGAGAAAGTGGACGATGGTTCGCAGAGAAAAAAAGGTCACAAGAAGTAGCCCGGAGGAGCCGGTGAGGATAACGTACTACCGACAAAATGCGTTCAAGATCGAATCGGCAGGGAAGCGAATTCTGATTGACCCTGGGAGGAGCCTGTCGTCTTTCAGGTCATTGATTCCTAAGAAGGAATGGCAGGGCACGAACATCATTCTGGTGACTCATAGAGACCCGGACCATTTCGGGCTTGTACCGACGATCGCTTCTCGATACGGGTGCGAGGTAGTGTGCGCCTCCAGTCTCAAACCCCTTATGGACAGAAAAGGGATCGAGAAAGTTCATTTCCTGACGCCGGGGGAAAGGATCGAGGCACAGGGTCCGGAAATCCTGGGTATCCCCGCGATCCATGGACCGCAGAAGGCGATTGACTCCGCCCTCGCGGGAGAGGACCGAAAGGGGTCAATCGGGTTTTCCGTGAGAATCGAGAAAAAAAACGTCGTTAACCTCGGCGACACAGTTTTTCTGGATGCGTGGAGAGATGTGGAGGCGGACATTCTGATGCTGCCGATAGGGGGACACTTTACGATGAATCGTAAACAGGCAGTCAGGGCGGCGAAACTGATTAACCCCGGAACGGTTATTCCAACGCATTTTCACTGGAAGATCGGCCCCTATGTCCATCCTGCAAGGGTGAAGAAATTCGCCGATGAAATATCCTCGGCAGGAATCAGATGTGTCGTTCTGAGAAGGTGTGAAAGCGTTGAGATGTGATGGAAAGGGCGTGTTTGATTTCAGCGACTTAAACAAAGGGACTGGAAAATTGCAGCGTGAGGTGGGGGGAGGTCCCGGGTTACGACAACTGAACAGGGGGGAGAGATGATCAAAGATGCCATCAGAAAAGCGGTGCAGGCTGAGGATCTATCCGAGCAAGAAGCGACTGTGGTGATGACGGAGATCATGAATGGGGAAGCAACTCCTGCCCAGATCGGGTGTTTCCTGACAGCACTCCGGCTTAAGGGGGAGACAATTGACGAAATCACCGGCTTCGCCCGGGTCATGCGAGAGAAAGCCACGAGAATAAAGTGCTCGTGGGAAGACGTTGTGGATACCTGCGGAACCGGGGGGGACGGTCTTTTCACGTTCAACGTCTCGACGTGCGCGGGACTCGTCAGTGCCGGGGCGGGCGTCGCTATTGCGAAGCACGGCAATCGCTCGGTTTCAAGCAGTTGTGGCAGCGCCGATGTCCTCAAGGAACTGGGCGTGAACGTGGAGGCGGAGCCGGCGGTCGTCGAAAAGTGCATAGAGAGTGTTGGGATAGGTTTCCTTTTTGCCCCGAAGCTGCACCTGGCAATGAAATACGCCATCGGTCCCCGCAGAGAAATAGGAATAAGGACAGTCTTCAATATCCTCGGGCCTCTGACCAATCCGGCGGGGGCGAGGCGACAGTTGTTGGGAGTTTACGATGGAACGCTGACCGATAGGCTCGCGAGTGTCCTTTACAACCTCGGAAGCAAGCGGGTCTTTGTGGTCCACGGGGAGGATGGCCTCGACGAAATCTCAACGACAGGGTTAACGCAGGTAGCGGAGCTGAATGAGTCGCAGATCCGGGTCTACAGCATCCATCCGGAAGATTTTGGGTTGCCGGTCAGCTCGATGAAAAACCTGAAAGGTGGCGATACGGCAAAAAACGCCGCTATTCTGAAGGAAGTCCTCAGCGGCCGGAAAGGGCCGAAAAGGGATATTGTGTTGTTGAACTCTGCCGCCGCTATCGTGGCGGGCGGTAAAGCCAATGACCTCAAGGAAGGGCTCGAGCTGGCCAAGGAGTCCATTGACTCCGGCCGAGCAATGCAGAAACTCGACGAACTAATCGAGGTGAGCAATTCGGCGTGACACACGGAGCACTACTCGCAGTCGTACTTCCGAAATAGGCGAAAGACGCTATGATTCTCGACGAGATTGTCGAAAACAAGAGGAAAGAAGTTGAAAAGCGGAAGGAGGAAGTTCCGCAGGCCGTTCTTCACAAGATGCTGGAGAGACGATCGCGTTTCGCGGATTTTCGAGGGGCGATATCGGGCGAAAAGGACAAGCTGAAGTTGATATGCGAGATCAAGAAGGCTTCTCCTTCAGCAGGTGTGATAAAGGAGGATTTTGACCCTGCTGAGATTGCGCGAGCCTACGAAGCTGGGGGAGCGGATGCGCTTTCCGTTCTCACAGAGGAGAAGTACTTTTTGGGTCGGCCGGAGCACATTTCGGCGATAAGAGATGCCGGCATCGCACTCCCCATCTTGAGAAAGGATTTTACGTGCGACCTCTATCAGGTGGTCGAGTCAGCGGCTTTCGGTGCGGATGCGATTCTTCTGATTGTCGGCGTGATGTCGCGGGCGGAGATTCTCGAGGCAATGCAGGCCTGCGAGGATTATCGTCTGGCGGCGGTCGTGGAGGTTCATATGGAAGAGCAGCTCACGGAAGCGATTGATGTCGGAGCTGGAATAATCCAGATCAACAATAGGGACCTTAGCACTTTCAAGGTGGATTTGAGCACAACGGAAAGGCTTGTACCTCTTGTTCCCAAGAGCACGGTCGTCATCAGCGCCAGCGGGGTGAAGACTCCCGAAGATGTGAGCCGTCTCAGAAAAGTTCTTGTAGATGCTGCCCTGATCGGTGATACGCTCATGCGCCATCCCGACCCGGGCTCGTTTCTCAAAGAACTTGCTGCTGCAGCCCGTTGATGGGA
>JABMQX010000679.1 GCA_013203085.1 bacterium
ATCCCTTCCGCTGACATTCCCAGTCGTCCAGGCGACAAGCCCCTTTCGCGGAAGCTCTAAATTCATTTTACAGATCAGTTCCTTCAATTCCTCAAGCATGGTGCAATGATCCTTTCGGAATTTTTTGACTGGATAACAGGATAGGGCGCAGCCTGTAATCCTGTCCATCCTGTCAGAAAAGTTCTTTTCACCCAGCGCTCATCCGTCTTTATTTCCACAGCCGCCACGTTTCCGGGTCAATTTTCGTTCCCGCAGCGCTCAGCTTCGACACAGCATCGGCGTATTGAACGTCCTCCAGATAATCCCCCCTCTGGTCGGTCAGCCTCGCAGAAAGTCCGCAGTACTTCCCCTTTCGAAACACCTTGAAGGACAGGAGATTTTCCCCCGGCTCGAGTCTGAGGTCAATGCTTCCTTCTTGCTTGTCCTCCTTGCCGGACCCCGACACAGAGCCCACAAACACGTTATTGAGCCACGCCTCCACCTTACCCGTCGCCGAAACGTTCAAACGAACATCCTCGGCAATATCCCTCATAAGAACAGGGAAACACGAGGCATAAATGATGAAGTCATCTTCCTTGTAAATCGCCGCCAGGTCGAGAGTATTGTCGTCGGGATTTACCATCGCCGCCTGCCAACCAGTCTTTCCTCCGCTCGCCTGCCATGTTGCGCCAAGGCGAAGCACCTTTTCCGGACCAAAGGGATTATCCGGGCTGGCATCCTCGGCCTTGTTAAAGGGACCGACGGAAATCCATATCTTCACGAACGCCGCGTCCTTTTTCATTTCAGCTATCTCACTGCCCAGAAACTCCTTAAGACGAGGCCTCTTCTCTATAGTGCGGTAAAGACCCTCGTAAAGCCGCACAAGCTCCTTTTGGAAAAGGTTCAGCCTTTTGTTGAGAGCAACAGCGGTCGCGGGCTTTCCGTTCGGGTAGTACGTGTCGTTATACCATGAATCCACGAAGAAGGGATCGAGATGTTTCTCCACTGGTATCCTCTTCGTGCGTATCGCGAAGAACCTCAACCGAAAGGTCTTATTCAATACATCCCAGATGCGGTCTCTTTCAGCGGCATCATCCGCTGATTCAAGAGCATCCTCCAACACCTCTATTGCCGGCCCCAAATTCATTTCCCGAATCATGCCCACCGCTTCACGAAACTTGCGCGACAACTCCAATTCCGTCTTGTCCTCGACAAAAGCGATCCGGTGCAACGGGTCGCCGATATAAATCTGTTTCCAGGGAAAAGTGAACCTCGCCGGAAGCATTCTTTTCGCCTGGAACGCTTCGCCGAGAGCCTCTCCTGCGACTGCTCCCAGCGAGACCGTTCTCGGCATATTGAAGGACTGCGCGTAAGGTTCGGAGATAGCCCCGTAATAGATGTACGCCCCCGAGCGAAGCCATCGTCCGGCAATGGTCATCTCATCATACGGGTTAGCTGCCGAAAAGCTGTGCGCGAAATACACGATGGCAGGTACGCTCTCCGGTATATCAGACACCTTTCCGTCGCCCCATTGCGCGGCGTTCCCGGCGGAACTTACATGAACGAAGCCGTACGGATTTAGATTTCCAACCAGCTTTCTCCATCTTGCCATCGAGGACTCATTCTTTCTAACCAGGTCGGAATGGACATTTCCTTGCATGACCCACCATCCCTCCCGGGCACGGAGTCCCCACCTCTCCGGCCATCGGTCGAAAAACAGCGCTTTGCTCGTGCCCAGAAAGATACTGCACATCGCCTGGTACAATGCCATCCCCTGCTCTACTTCGAGCAACCTCCCCACGTACGCGTAGCAATACCCTCGAGGCTTCTCTGCCTTCTTTTTCTCGGTTTTGGAGGAAGGGAGCGAACCGTTGGGTGTGAGCCTGTTGATTCCGTCGTCGAGACACAGCCGTTGTTTCCCTGCTGTCCCCGGAGCGACACCCATGTACGCGATGGGAAGGTCGAGGGCCAGAGTGATGTAATCTATGTCGTCGCCCAGCCCCTTGTAGCTGGCGCCCCAACGTTCGATGGTTTTGATAATGTTCTTCCTGACCTCTTCCTTTTGCTCGAAGCTCATCGCCCCGGAGAGCTTCACTCGCCGAATGGATGAGCCGACACGAAGGAAGTCGAGCATCTCCCTGTGCGCGGCAGCAAGAGCTAGGGCCGCCGGCAGCTGCTTTGCCTCGAGGTCCGTCAGGACAATCCCACGCGACTTAAGACCCGAGCGGCGGAGTTGCTCCTTGAAGCCGTTTCTCGACACACCCCGGCGAAGGTCCGCTATCGTCTCTTTGCTCCACGACGCGCACACCGCCCCTCGCAGCATATCCGAGTCAACATTCTTCAGTTTCCTTCGAGGCGCCCGCAGAATCGTGTCCGGCTTGTACTCGCGGACAAACTTCTCGAAGTACCTGTTGCGCGCCATGAAAATTGGGAACCGCTTTTCTCCGTCCCATCTGCTGAGGTAATAGAGAAAAGTGGGCAAGTCGGGGACAAGATATACGACCTTCCGGTCTTCCCTCGCCCCTTCAGGGACACTCGCCCCGCCGGAATTGCTCAGCACACATCCTGCCGCGACCAGAGCGAGCGCGGAGGCGATAATCGCACTACCATGTCCAAAACCATATCTCATCAGAATTTCCGCCAATAGGAGGAATCAGTCTTACGAAAGGGGTTTCTCGATGTCGCAGCCCAAATACGGTTTTCTTTGTTGCAACGCCGGCATCCCCCGGCCGCAGGGAGGCCTTCGGGATACGGAATGGGCATCTCGCTCACGTGTGCAGCGTTACTCTTCGCGAAATCACTCACCAAAATACAGGCACACTCTTTTGCCTCGCGACTTGACCCAATGAGAGCCTTTTTGTACATTATACACAAGTCGGGCTGGTTT
Source organism: bacterium (assembly GCA_013203085.1). Lineage (GTDB taxonomy): Bacteria > Auribacterota > JABMQX01 > JABMQX01 > JABMQX01 > JABMQX01. The sequence goes on from JABMQX010000679.1 coordinate 2,867, forward strand.
TTCGGAAGCCAAAACAGGTTTCTATCGAAAAAGATTCGTTCGTATCCGTCTCGTTGGCGGCGCGTTTTCAGTGAGCAGGGGAGAAAACCATGTCCACGCTTTTCGGAAAAGGTTATTCAAAGAAAGAACTCGCCAGAAGAATAGGCAATCTTTCTCAGATTGGCGGAACACGAGCCTATGAGCTGAGGGACGGACCCGAAAAAGGAGTTGTCGCGGTTGATTTCCGCACAGGGACCGGCTTCGAATTCACCGTTTTGCCCGACCGAGGTTTGGACATATCCGCCGCGAGCTACCGCGGAATGTCCCTTGCCTGGAGGTCCCCTGTGGGAGAAATTGCTCCAACGTACTATGAGCCGCAGGGGCTCGGTTGGCTGAGAACCTTTCATGGCGGGCTTCTGACAACGTGCGGTCTGACTCACGTCGGCGGTCCCTGCCGGGACGGAAGCGAAGACCTTGGCCTCCATGGAAGATACTCGACCATTCCCGCGCGAAACGTCTGCGTGGATTCTATTTGGCGAGACGACGAGTATGTCATGTGGATCAAGGGAGTGGTGAAACAGTCTGTTCTCTTCGGCGAAAACCTGACGCTCACCCGCAAAATCTCCACCAAGCTCGGCGAGTCCCGGTTGACCATCGAGGATTTCGTCGAGAACACCGGCTTTGAAAAATCGCCTTTTCTGATTCTCTACCACGTTAACGCCGGATTTCCCATCGTGGACGCGGGCGCTCAACTTGTGGCTACATCCCTATCTGTGACCCCCAGAGACGAGGAAGCCGAGAAAGGCAAGGAGGAGTGGAACATTGTTTCCGAACCTGTCCCCGGGTACAGGGAGAAGGTTTACTTCCACGAGATGAGAGCGGATTCGGAGGGGTACGCTTACACCGCCATCATCAACGAGGGACTCTCGCTTGGACTTTACATCAAGTACAGAAGGGAGACGTTACCTCACCTTGTCCAGTGGAAGATGATGGGAGAAGGAGCGTATGTCGTCGGCATGGAACCTTCAAATAGCCTGGTGAGGGGACGCCCAGCCGAGAGAGAAGCTGGAACCCTCGTCGAGCTGAATCCGGGCGAGGCAGCCAGCATGTTCCTTGAGATAGGAGTCCTATCCGGACAAACAGAAATAGAGAAGTACCGGGAGAAGGTCGCCTCCATTTGCAGGAGTTAGGGAAGTCCCTCGGGAGGCAGGACGTTTTTTTACCCTGGGCGAACAAATGAACCACCCCCACAACAACTGAACCGAAGGCGGAAAGGTTCGGGGAGTAGGAGTATGAGATGATACTTCGGGCAGTACTATCGTACATGATCGGCATCTTCTTCATGTCGCAGGTGTCCTCAGCAGTTACAGTCGAGGGCG
>JABMQX010000680.1 GCA_013203085.1 bacterium
ACTATAAATGCTGGAGAGGTGAACGATGACCCGGCCGCGAAAAGCCGGCGTTTTGGACTACGATGACCTGATTGCATTCCTGAACAAGATATTCGGCATCAGGATGGACATGCAGTACAGTCACATCTATAAGCCGACGCAGAAGGATATGTCCAACAACATCATTATTCGGGACGAGGGACGCATCGTAAGCTGCGTGGGCATTTTCCCCATAACGCTGCTCTGCGGCGATGCTCGGCTGTCGGTCGGGGGCATCGGCGGAGTTTCCACGGAGCCGAAGTATCGCGGCCAAGGGCTGATGAGCAAGCTCTTGGACAAGTCCGTTTCAATCATGCGGCGAAGGGATAACGATATCTCTATCCTCTGGGGGGACAGAAGGCGATACAACCATTTTGGCTGGGAGAACGCCGGCAGACAATACGCCTTCAGGATTGACCGAAGACACATTTCGCCCGCAAAGGGAACGGGTGCGGAAATTCGGCGGTTTTCAAACTCGGCTGCTGACCTGGGCGAGATCGCTCGGCTACACGAGGAGAGGAAATTGAGGGTTGACCGCACTCGCGGGCAGCTCAAGTCGGTCCTCAATCGCCAAGCCTACGAGACGTGGGTCTGGAGAAAAGGCCGGGCTTTCGCCTACATCACCGTAAAGGGGGAAACGAAGGAGCGAGAGCTGATAGAATTAGGGGGTGATCTGGCGGGGCTTGACGAACTTCTCAACTTCCTGTTCAAAGAATATCAACTCGAGAACCTGCAGGGCAGAATGGCGATCTCCCCAAGCGTTTATCTTCCTTTCATCATCAGGCACAGCAGCGAATGGGGCGTGCGATTCGTCGGGATGGTGAAAATAATCAATCTGAAGTCCGTCCTTCAGAAATTCGCCCGGCAGTTGAACAGGCGGGGCCGGGGCCTGGAACTCAAAGGGGACCTCACCTTAGAGATGACTGATAGCGGACAACTCGCCTCCTTGCACTTCGGCAAGGGCGTGACCGTCGGCGACGGAAGGAAGGGCGCGACGCTTTCTCTGTCCGACACTGAGATGGTTCGGTTAATCTTCGGGATGGTCCCGCCGTCGCACGCGTTCCGCCTCGACAGATCGCTGCGCTACCTCGACGCTTTATTCCCTTTGGACTTTTGCATTGACAGACTCGATCGGGTTTAGTGCAGCTCTCTCGCATAGTGATAGGCGGCTGTGGCACGGGCCTCTCGCTCGTGGACCGCGGGCAGATTTCATCTGTAAGATTCACATGGCACAAGGAGGAGAAAATTGAAACTGAAACCTTTTCTCATAATGCTTGGCCTCATCGCGACCGCCGCATTTCAGACCGCTATATCCGGCAAAGCGGAGGCGGCGCTCGCGGTCGGTGAGAACCGCAGATATTTCGTGGATGGCGGCAAACCAGTCGTCCTCTTCGGCAGTGGGTTGTGGACGATCATCCCCGACAGCTCTGTGGACATCGCGGAACACAATGCCTGGTATGCCAGGTACGGCGCCAACGCCAACCGCGCGACCCTTTTCGCCTTCTGTACTTCCGTCCCCGAGGGAGAAGGTCTTTGTCCCTGGCGGCGGACGGGACCCGGTACGGCAAACGACGGAAAGCCGAAATTCGACCTCACTAAACCGAACGAAGAATTCTGGAAAAGGGCAAATGCGTATTTCGCCGACTGCCGAAAGCGGGGCATCTATGTCCTCTTGCAGATATTCGACGAACCTTTTGTGGAGGGTGGTGAAAACCGTTGGCGGCTCAACCCCTTCAATCGCGATAACAACATCAACCGCATTCCGGGCTTGCCGGGAGGGTCCGGTTCCGGCGAAGAAGCTTTCTACGACCCCGACAACAAGCCGCTCATGAGAATCCAGGATGCCCTTGTGCGGAGGCTGCTCGACGAGACTGCCCCGCCACGGCGGGGCAACATCATCTATGAGATCGGAAACGAGATCAATATGGACAGCCGCACCAGGAAGGCTCGCCAATGGCAGCAACACTGGATTGAGTTCTTCCAAAGATACGAGAAGGAGCATCCGGGGGTTGAGCTTCTACTGAGCAACGACACCAGAGCGGAGTTACTGGATGCAGGTGGCGGTGGCTTTGACGTCATCAATCACCACGGCGCACTCGGCGTGGATGTGAAACACACGCCGACAGGGGAACTTGCTGAGCGCATTCGGAAAGCTGTCAGCCGTGACTTTGCGAAATATCGTCGCCCGATAATCAATTCCCGCCCCTGCAGCGATCCCGATCGGAAAAACTACCCCGACGTGGTTAGCGAGATCAAAGGGAGGGTTCTTTACTGGAGCTATTTCCTCAGCGGGGGACACATCATCGGGTTCCGGACAACCGTCGAGTCTTGGAAAGGCGGCACGAAAGCGGAGACAATCATCCGGAATCTGCGGAAGTTCGTCGAGCGGACGCACTTCGAAATGATGTCGCCGAGGCCGGACCTCGTCGAGGGAAATGCCCTTTGCCTTGGTGATGCCGGGAAGGAATATGTAGTGTATCAACCTGTGGGGGGCACAGTAAGGGTTGACCTCAGCGAGATTCCGCAGGGGGAGAAGCTGAGCGTCTGGAGATACAATCCCCGAACGGGCGAAGCGGCCTCCCTCGGGGAGATGCGAGCAGGGCGGCTTCGCTTCAAGGCCCCCGGCTCCGGCGAGGACTGGGCGCTGCACATCGGAGGCAGGTAAGCGCATCGGCCCACGCGAGGGGCCGAGGAGTCCGGGACGCAATCGGCTATGCTGCTTTCGCCGAGTGGCTCGGCGCCACGTCAAACAGAACGCAGGGAGGAAGCATGCCACCTACACGGCATGCTGGGCATCTAAGTGCTCCGATTCATAAGTTCGGTGACGTATTTCTTCCGACAGGAT
>JABMQX010000681.1 GCA_013203085.1 bacterium
CCTGAGCTCGCTTTCTTAATAACCTCCTCAGCTATTTCACTCGCTACCTCGCCGGTCCCTACAATCAGAACATTCTCGGCGATTCCTTTATGCCTCAGCATCCGCACGTAGAAGTACCGCCAGGGCGATACAAGAAGGATAACAAAAGCGATGCTCAGAAAGAAAACCCCCCTCGCGATGATTAACTTTGGCAACAATAGATACACGACGCCAAGAATCATTGCCGCCACGGCAAAGGAATGGACCAGATTGTAGGTAAGAGGGATGAACTTGCGGGTTGCCTTGAGATCGTATAGATTGTTGTAATAGAAACTCATCTGAAGCACGAACGAAATAAAAATGATTCCCGGCAGAACCATCCAGATTGGCCGCGCATCAGGCGTAACCCTTACAACCGCAGCAAGTAGCACCGCCGCGACGATCAGCCCCAGATCAACGAGAACAAGTATCCTTTTTCGTTCACTAGCCGACAGTGGCTTAGACATCTCTTACTCGCAATGCTTCAAGCTCTTGGCCCGACTTTCTGTCAAGAGGGGTCAAACCTCCAATGTGTCGCGAAAGCGCAGTATCATGCGCAGCGCAAAGCAATCACTGCGAATTGTGCCGCAACATCCGTGCCAACGACAACAGTAACCGCCAACAACCTGACTACTGAACGCATTGCAGTTAAGTGGATTACGACCACGCCTTCCTCCGGCGCACGCCGACCCCCCTTTTTCTTAAAGATATGTTTCAAGAAAGAAACTATTGTTGCCTCGAAGCCCTCTTTCAACGTTGCCGAACGGCGACAATCTCCAGGCACTTGAGCCCTCCGGTGCCCCGAGACGCGTTGTGTTGGATACGGCATGTGCCTCGAATGATCGGACATGGCCAGCCAGAATCTCCTTTCCGCACCACTTTGCATCACTGCGTTCGCAAAGCCATCTGCCCAGTTGTGTGCGGCGGCTCCCTACCGTGTCGCTCTATTGCCGCCAGGTCATCCGCTTTTTCAGGCGACAAACCGCGCGATTAAGGGTACAGTTCATCCGTTTTTCTCCAGGCCGGCGAAGGCGTTTGATTGTGATGAATGTCAGATAACGAAAGCTTCGGCGCATGCCCGCGAATCAGAAGAAGACGAACATGGCCATTGCGAAAGAAGCCGCTGCCGAATGAAGGGGCCAAGGTGATCTACGCGAAGGCAACAGTCATTGTGAACCCTCGTGCCAGCGGCGCTAGGAAGCCCCGTGACCTGACCCGAGTTTTGAAGGAACTGAGAACTTGTGTCCGATCGGTCGAGTTGATTCGGACATGGCAGAAAGAAGAGGCCGTAAGGCTGGCGCACGAGGCCGTCGTGAAGGGAAACGACCTGATCGTCGCGATTGGAGGCGACGGAACAATCAACCAAGTCGTCAATGGTCTCTTGGGGGGAAAGAAAAGCTCCGGCCACGATTGCGTTTTGGGGATCATCCCTGCGGGAGCGACCTGCTCTCTCGCGAAGGAACTTGGGATACCTCGAGGTATTCCCTCCGTCAGGGTCCTTGCCGAAGGCACGGTCAAGACGATTGACCTGATTCGTTTAAGGTGGGCAACTTCGGAAGGGCATCGAAAAGAGCGTCTCGCAGTTACCGTGGCAAACTTCGGCTTTGGCGGAGCGGTCGTTGAGACGGTCGGCGCAGAGATGAAAACGCTTGGAGGCTTTCTGGCGTTCGCTGCGGGAGCGACGCTACAGCTATTTCGTTACAGAGGCAGACGAATGGCTGTTGAAGTTGACGGAAAAAGAATAGCGCGGTCGCGGGTGTTCTGCGCCATTGTGGCTAACAGCCAATGGGAAGGCGGCGGAATGCACGTCGCGCCGGAAGCGAGTACGGATGACGGAATCCTGGACATCGTAGTCGTGGAAGACCTCCCGCTGCTTTCTCGGCTGACGCATTTCCCGAAAGTTTACACGGGCAAACATGTCGGCCTCCCAATGGTCAAGTGTGCAAGAGGGCGAAGAGTTCTAATCAGCGCAACCTCACCCGCGACTCGGCTGCCATTTGAGTACGATGGAGAATGGGCGGAGTGCCGGGAGTGTTCGATCGAGGTCCTGCCGAAGGCCTTAAGCATCCTTGTCCCGAAGAAATCTCCTCGACATGGCTGTTGATTCGCGGACCGGGCTTCTCGGACGGGATAGGAGTGGGTTCTTGAACATGATCGGCAAGAGGCTTCTGCAAAAAGAACTGAGCGGCTGCCGGCGGAGTTGCTTTGCTCAATTTCTGAGGACGGGATTTCCGTGCTTCTATGCCTCGCTCTCACGGATGAGGTCCCGGGCTCCCAAAGAAATGAGCTTTTTTGCAACATCATTCGCAAGAGCTTCCGGCTGGTTCGTGGAAGCCGATGACTCTGCGCGGACAGCCCGCTTGCCATCGGGCGATAAGACGGCGCCACGCAGCCGTAGATTCGCTCCTTCGGCGGTTGCAAGGGCGGCAATTGGAGTGTGGCACCCGCCTCCGAGATACCTGACCAGCGCCCTCTCGGCCTGAGCCGCTGAGAAGGCGAGGGGATTGTTGATGGAGCGGGCGATTTCGATGACTTCAAGATCGTCCTCCCGGCATTCAACAGCCAGAGCGCCCTGGCCCGCGGCCGGGAGAATCAGTTCAGGGGGAAAGTACTCCGAGATTTCGCCCTCGTATCCGGCTCGCAGGCAGCCAGCGGCTGCCACGACAATGGCGTCGTAACGCACTGGGGCAGCCTTTGTGCCACGGAGCTTGGCAATGCGAGTGTCGAGGTTGCCACGGATATTCTCGATTCGGAGGTCAGGGCGGATAGCCAGAAGCTGGGCTTTTCTCCTGGGGCTGCCTGTGCCAATGACGGCTTCCGGGGGCATGTTTTCGAGGGGGAGCATTTTGCCGGAAATCAGAACATCGCGGTAATCGGCTCTCTCAGGCACAGCGGCAATACACAAACCTGGAGGTAGCTCAGTGGGCAGGTCTTTCATGCTATGGACAGCCATCCGGGCTTGACCCCGCACAAGGCAATCCTCAATTTCTTTGACAAAAACGCCTCTGCCCGGCATGGCGGAGAGGGGGGCATCAGAGAGAGTATCTCCCTTTGTTCTGACGACTTCGATGGAAAACTCGATGGCGGGGAAAGTCGCGGAAAGAAGGTCCGCAACGAGCTGTGTCTGTTTCAGGGCAAGTGCGCTTCCGCGAGTGGCAATGACTATCTTCTTGTGACTCATTTCGTTCCCACCGGTCGCTTTCCC
>JABMQX010000682.1 GCA_013203085.1 bacterium
CAGATATGGTGACAGCGAGGGCCTCGAGTATTTCGTCATGTATTACCATGTTGACATCATCTCGCCAGAAGAACGCGAGGCTCGGTTTCATTTCCGACATGACGACGAGATTCGCTGCTGGAACAATGGATCTCTCGTTCTGGCTCACGACGGATGGGACAACGGCGAGGAACGGTTTCAGGACTTCACCTTGCACGCCGGCACCAACTCCATGACATCCAAGTTCCGGGAGGGATATGGCGGCAACTACCTGGCGGTGAGAATCACCGACCGCGAGGACAACGATTATCCCGACCTGCAATACATTTCCCACCTTTTTGAGGCTGACGCGGGACCTGAGCAGATAGGTACGAATAATCAGACCGTGACTCTGGATGGTTCAGGGACAACGAATGCCGAGGGATACTTCTGGGAGCAGATCAGTGGGCCTCCCGTTGAGCTTTCGGATCCTAACTCCCTCAGCCCAACTTTCACGGCTCCGCAGGTTCTTGGTGGAACCGTTCTTGTGTTCAAGCTAACCGTCGCGTCGTCAGATGGCTTCGACAGTGATACCACACGTGTATTCATATCCGATGTATCGGATGATCTTCCCCCCGGCTTTTTCTCCCAGGACATCGGCAACCCCCTTCCGGGTTTCACTGTGTACGATGAGACGAATGATACATACACTATCACGGCCAACGGTCACGACATATGGGACACGGCTGACGAGTTCCGCTTTGTTTATACAGGGATCGAGGGTGATTTCAGCGCCTCGGTTCGCGTTGATGGGCCGGTCGGCACGTGGCCTAACCAGTGGACCAAGGCCGGCATAATGATGCGCCAGTCTAACGATCCCGGTTCAGAGCACGTTGGAATCGTTGCGACCCGCGACAACGGCATCCACTTTGGCTGGAGAGCGAACCCGGGAGGTTGGACAGAATCCCTTGGCTGGGCGAGCATGGATCCGCCTATTACCTACCCTGCATACGTCGGCATTCAGCGCCAGGGAGACGCCTTCTATGGGTGGTATTCTACCGACGGCGTCAACTGGATACACAACAAGGAAGACGTCATAACAGTTGAGATGAGCGACCCTGTTCTCGTGGGCATGTGCGTCACAAGCCACGACTCCTCGAGGCTGGCTACGGCTCGCTTCTCCGAATTCTCGAGTTCTCCGTCCTTCCCACTGATTGCGAATGCCGGTCCGGACAGCGCCGGCTGCGTGGGCGATACCGTTTTACTCGACGGCTCGTCATCCCTCAACGCGGGCAGCTATCTGTGGGAACAGGTGATAATGGGTTCGGAGCCTTCCGTCTCTATCGCGGACCCGAACAACGCAGTGGCTAACTTCCTTGCGCTTCCTGAGCCACCGGGAACTGTCCTGACATTCCAACTGACGGTGAGAGATTCGGCCGGAGAAAACCCCGATTCCGACACCGTGCAAATCTTCATTTCGGATCCTCTGCCAGAGGGCTTGGTGAGCGAGGACATAGGAAGCCCGTTGCCGGGGTACACGGTTTATGACGAAACCTCCGGTACCTTCTCAATCATCGCCAGTGGGGGCGACATTTGGTCAACAGCTGACTCCTTCCACTTTGTGTACAAGGAGCTTTCAGGAGACTTCAGTGTTGCGGTAAGGCTCGAGCCGCCCTCGGGGGCATGGCCCATGGGATGGGGTGTGGGGAAAGGCGGAGTGATGATAAGGCAATCTCTCAGTGCGGACTCCATTTTCGCCATGATGATCGAGCATTACAACGGCAGGGTGGCCCTGCAGTGGAGAGATGCCCCAGGGGCGGACGCAGTCTGGCCAGGGGGATTATTAGGCCCAACATTCCCGATCTACCTTGGCATTCAGCGATGTGGAGGAAACGTCTATGGTTGGTATTCGACGGATGGCGTAAGTTGGGTTCATCGTCCTGAAGACGTGGTTTCGATCGCTCTCAGCGATCCCGTCCTGGTAGGGATGTGCTTCACGAGTCGCGATGCCTACAACTTTGCTGCAGCCGAATGCTCCGAGTTTTCGAGCTCAGCGACTTTTCCACCAATAGCCCATGCCGAGGACGGCGCATCTATGCCCGGCGATACAGTGACCCTGGACGGCTCAAGCTCGGTGAACGCCAACTCGTACGAGTGGACTCAGGTCGGCGGGCAGCCTGTCGTTCTTACTCCTGAGGCGCCGGATGGCCGAATAGCGACGTTCACGGCTCCCGCCGTCGAAGATCGCACCATCCTTATCTTCGAGTTAACAGCGACCGGGCCCTTAGGGACGGATACTCGCACCGTCACTGTGCTCATCTCTGACAACCTTGCCTTCCGCTCCGACACTACTGCCATCGCCAGGGTAACGGAACCCACCGGCGACGGTCTGAAAGACATAAACGTTATCAGAGACGGGAGAAGAATCCAGAACTACGACAGTTACGACGGGGATAACGTAGCCACCGACGACTGGTACGGGTTCCTCTGGTCGGAGCTCGTGCACGTTGAATCTCTGGTTTACTACCAGGGAGGAATCTTCTTCGACGGCGGCTGGTGGACAGGCCTGACGGTGCAATACACTACGGATGCGGAGGGCACTAACTGGTTTGACGCCGAGAACGTTGTGATTGAACCGCAGTACGATTTCGGGGATTTCGAGATAGGCAAGGTTGCCTTCCGAAGATACGTTCTAACGTTCGATCCGGTGGACGCTTCAGGCATTCGGATATATGGCGAGCCGGGCGGTTCAGCCGACTTCACATCAATTGGCGAGCTGGAGGCCTACAGTTATATACCCACACCTCCGTCACAGGACAGAATCAATCAGGCGGTCGAGGCGGGTTTAGCCTATCTTCGAGACCTCCAGAACGAAAATGGCTCCTGGACCTATTCCGGCAGGTTTTCCGAAGAGAATGTTGGGGCGACTTCCCTTGCCGTGACCTGCTTTCTCAACCATGGAGTCGCCGAAACAGACCCCGACGTCATGGATGCATTGACCTGGCTCCTGTTACGTCAGCATCCGGAGGATGGCTCCATCACCACCGGTTCGTACACCATCTACGACACTTCCTTAGCGGTCCTCGCCCTTTGCGCGACGGGAAATCCCGAGTATTACGATGAAATCTCGACAGCCGCGCAGTTCCTGATAGACGTTCAAAACGACGAGGACACGGGCTACACGATAGATAACCAGTACTACGGCGGCTGGGCGTATCCAAGTGAAAACTGGGCCGACCTGTCAAACAGCCAGTTTGCCATGCTGGCCCTGCATTATGCCGAGGACTTCGACGGGGAAGACTCCATCGTCCCTGCCGACGTCTGGGAGAAAGCCGAAACGTTCGTGGAGAGGTGTCAGAACCGCTGGGAGACCAATCCCGATTACAGCCTTGACGGTGACGGTGGATTCATCTACTTGCCCGCCGGCACGAACTGGGCCGATGGCCGGTCCTACGGGAGCATGACGTCGGCAGGATTGTGGGGATTCTACGTCACAGGAGTTGGCCGCGCCGACCCGAGGGTGGACGACGCCTTCGGGTGGCTCGAGACGAACTATCGCGTCGAGCAGAACTACCCCATCGGCGACACCCTCCTTTACTACTACCTCTACTCCCTGGCGAGAGCGTGTATCCTGTGGAATCAACCGACCTTGGCGGGACACACGTGGTACGAGGAGATGTCCCAGGCGCTCCTCGATAGGCAGGAATGGGACGGACATTGGGCCGCAACTCATGACACCGACGAGCCCGACCGGATAGCCACTTGCTGGGCCATTCTGGCGCTGGAAACAAAACTGATTCCGGAAGGAGCCTCTATGGAGTTCATAGTGGAATCTCCCGTTGACCTGCACGTCTATGATGCCGAGGGAAGGCACGTCGGCATCAACTACGAGACCGGCGAGATAGAGGAGGAGATACCCGGCTCGACCTACTTCCCCGAGACTGAAACTGAACCTCAGCGTGTTCGGATAGAGAATCCCATCGCCGGAACCTACACCATTCAATTGGTGGCAAGGGAGGCCGGGGAGTACACACTCACGGTGGCGGGCGTTGTTGAGGAAACAGTGGTTACAACGCAAACGTTCACCGGCACCGTTGAGGCGGAGGAAGTCCACGGCGCCTCCGCCACGGTCTCCGCGATAGCGGGTCCCATCACGACCGATGTGACGGAGCCTGCTCCTCTGCTCCAGCTACAGCCCGTACAATTCACCTGGGGCGAACCAGCTCCGGGATATTCATACGAGGACTGGCCCCTATTTGAGGGATGGATGCACGTTCTCATCGAAAACCCGGGGCCCGACAACGCCTACAACGTGACGGCAACGATCACAAGCTGTCCGGAGAACTTCACCATCGTGGACCCCGACGTGACCGTTGGAGATATTGATGCCGGGCTATCCGCCTGGAGCACAGATACGTTCACGTACAACATCGACATGCGAGAGCCTGTTGATCCTCAGAAAGGCTTTGTGTGGAGGATCACGTATGATGACCAGTTCTACCACCGTCATACAGTCGAGGGGCGGTCCACTCTGGTTACCTTTCAGGTTCCGGTAGACATCAAGCCGGGAAGTGACCCCAACAGCGTAAATCTCGGCTCAAGCGGAGTTGTGCCTGCAGCGTTTCTTACGACGCCCGACTTTGACGCCGGGACCATTGACCCACAGACAGTCATGTTTGGGGGGTATGACTTCTGGGGTGATATTAAGCTTCGCGGCAAGAAAGACGGAGCGCCGATGGCGAGTCTTGAGGATGTGGATGATGACGGAGACCTCGATCTTGTGGTGCATGTAGAAGTGGAGCACGCTGCGACAGAGCCGACGGACGTGGAATGCCAGCTCCGGGCCTTCACGTTCGACGGGCTTTTGGTGTGGGGTACCGACTCCGTCAGAATCGTTCCGCCTCGGTGAGCCGGGAAATCTCTGGGGGACTCTCGGTCATGCACAAGGCGCGGGCCTATACGCTTATCGTCTGAGAAAAGGGATCGAGCATCTCCATGAGGGAAGGTGCTCGATCCCTTCTTTTTGCTTGAGGGTGATTCGGTACGAAAGGCGGAACCGACACCGGCCCTCGTTGTTCCATGGTTCAGAAAAGGCCTTTCTTAGTGCCAAGATTGCAGTCTTGGATTTTGCGCAAGAATGAAATTCACAGTTCCCAGGGGTGCAATGGGTTCCGACGAATTGAGGTAGAGATACGCCACTGTACTCGACCACAGCCGCGGAACCTATCCCGCCGACCCTACGCTGGATCGTCTGCCCCCCAGTTTTAGGATTCACGCGCCGAACTGTGGCGAAAGCGCAGGAAACGAAATTCAGTGAGTGTTTAGGCCAATATCTGAAGCTCCCCTTGTTCAAAGCAGCTGAAGCCACAGGGGTTACCAAAAATGCCTCAAGTCTCTTGCCGACGAGATTCGAGGTCACGGTTGGCCGCTGAGGCAGTAGAATCGCTTCAGAATCCCTGAGGTTGTGTTGCGTCTCTGCTACCGGAAAGTTCTTTGGGGGGCAAACTCCAGTGTTGAGAGCTCACTGGTTTGCGGATACACATAGACCCGTCTTCAAACATCATAGAAAGCCGTCTGATATCTACGCTCCAACGGGAACCATTCCCACAAGAGATCCGCCCCGTCGCGGCGCCTGCCCCAGGTGCCGCTGGATCGAGTGTGCTTTCGTTCATTGCTAATGTCGTGGGGTACGGGTAGGTAAACAGGGTCAGACATTTGACCAGAGTGATCGTCGTTTTCTACCGATGCACCACTATGTTCTATCTAGAAAAACGTCCAGCAGGCCCATGTTTCGTCACAGCAAAGCTATCTAAGGGAACCAGTAGTAAACCAAGCGCAACACATGACTGTTCGTATCCATGTTTTACGCCATTTCCATATATTTGGTCTTTTACGTCTTGTTTTCCACCAACCGCGTGCCTGTCTCACTTGGTCAGGTTTCCACGCATGACAAGATTTGGCGCCTGGGATTCTTGTGGCATCCGTTTGCCGTTTACGGTCAGTGGTCCCCGGGTTATATTGCCGATGAGTGTGGCTTTGGCCTTGGTTTCTGCTAGCGAAAGATGGGCACCGGGGCCAAAGAAGTGAACATTCACAGCCTTCACTTCACCCTGACGAATCTGAATGCCATTTCCATGGCGAAAGGCATGCAATCCCTGCAGCCACAGCTCGCCATTGTCCACTTGTGCAAGGGTGTCCGGTGATCCCCAAACCAAGGTGTTGATAAGGCGTGCGGAGCCCTGGAAGTCCGCTCCCAGTTTGATGGCAACCTTATCCTGCGAGGACATGGCCACCAGTTCGGCGTTAATCAGGTCAATACGGCCACTACCCTGTTCGAAGAAGACGCCCACCTTGGAGCCGTCCGTGCCGTGCCCATGGACGACACAATCCTCGGGGCCCCGGCCCTGTTGCTGGGTGAAACGTATACCGTAAAGCGAGCCATACACGAAGTTCTGAAAGAGCAATTCCTGGCGGCAGTGGCCCACCCACATCGCATCCAGCTTCTCCTTCTGAAAGGTCCAGAGCATGTTGCCGGTCCCGCGTTGCATCCGCCCTCCCGGGCTGTTGCGGAAGAAGGGATTTCTTCTGTCACAGCGGGTCCAGTAGTGCGGGTTGAACTGCGTGTTGCGAACCTCGCCCTGAGTGCTGCCGCCCCCGACGGCGACCCCGACGCGCAACGGCGAACCGGACAGGTAGTCCACGTAATGCCGATGACATGGGATCGTCATCAGATCCAGAAAACGATAGGCATTGGCGCAGTTGACGTGGACCACATAGATGTCGTCCCCCCGCCCCTGGATCAGGAAGGGGTAGTCCCGCACATCCTGCATCCGCTGGTCCGGGTAGTTGAATGCGAGACCACGCAGGCCGCTGCGGGCTCGCAGCGTGATAGTGGGTTCCTGCCCGGGCCCGGGATAGACATGCAACAGGCTGCCGTTCCCCTGCGTGTGGTGGGGCACATCGTGAATACCGCGCAACTCCACCCCGCTTGGCACGGCCAGGGACCCGCGCAGGATATAATTCCCCGCCGGGACAAACACAATACCGCCACCGCTTTTCCCGGCATGATCCAGCGCCTTCTGCAGGGCTGGGGTGTCGTCTTCCTTGTCTTGGCCGCTGGCACCCCACTGGGCATCGGTGACCACATACAGAACATCGCGTGCCGGACGCGTCACCCGGGTGCGGTTCCCGTCGTATGTGGGAAAGGCCTCCAGCGGCATCGGACGAGTGATCAGTTTCAGTCTTTCGGGGGGCATATCACTATTGATCCGGGGAGGATCTTGGGGAAACGTGTTACCGACGAGGGAAGCTCCCTGAACCGCCGAGCCCAAGAAGATCTGCGTGCCGGCATCTCGTACCTGGGACGCGGTCATGGCCAACACGCCACCGGTCAGACGGATATGACCGCGTGTCACCTGGCTGTTCTGAATGATGAAACAACCCGTCCCCTGGGAATACAGGGCCTGATCCGCGGAGACTTCACAGTCACTCAATAAAATGGCGGCGTCAAACTTCTTTCCCACTCGAAAACCGTAGTCAAGGCCGTGAAAGGTGCATTTTGTAAATACCATGCCAAAGGGATTGGTCTCCTGCACCTCCACTGCGGTCTGACAGTTGCGAATGACCAAACCGTAGAACTGGGCATTGGCCGCCCCGCGGGCGCCTTCGGTCACCAGATAGCCGCGTCGGTATCCGTCCACGTGGACGTACGAGACATATTCCCAATCGCTCCGTTCCATATGCACGCCGGTGCCGTGGGCCAACAACCACGACGCGAAGCCGGAATTGGAGGGCGGCGACTTCGCCAAACCGCTCTGACACCAGTAAACCGGCGAAAAATGGACGTTCTCGATGCGACCGATATCCGTGGTGGAATCGTAACGTATCCCGACCTGCAGGGGCGTGCCGTACACATTGTGCACGTAGTGCAGCTCATTCCCTCCGGGGCCGATCCGAATGCCCTGGTAGGCATTAACGAGGGTCAGGTTCTCGAAGGTAGCGTTGTCCCCCCCGCTCTGCTTCAGACAATAGGGATAGGGGACAATGTTTTCGGGATCCTGCTCGGGATACCAAAAAGACATATCCTTGACCCCGGCACAGTAGTCCACGGTCATAAAGGGTGTCCCCTCGGCTTGACCGCGCCCCGCGTACACCATCAAGACCGTGCCACGGGTGCGGGGACTATCCTTCGTCGGCGCCGCCCACTCGCCGCGTAAGGTCACGGAAACGGGAATCCGCAGTGTGCCCTTGATGACGTACCGGCCCTCCGGTACAAACACGGTCCCGCCGCCCGCTTGCCCCATGCTGTCCAAGGCCTGTTGAAAAGCCCGAGTACAATCCCGGCGCCCATCCCCCAGCGCGCCAAAATCCAATACACTAAAACCGGCTACCACGGTGTCCGTGGTCGGATACTTGGTTTTGACAATCCGCCACCGGGGGGAGTCGGGCGCGGCATGCGCCGCACCGCACAGTAAGAGACTCAGTATCAAGCGCTCCATGGGTAGTGTTTTCATGCGTTGTTGACCTTTCATGCGGAAAGTGTATTCCCAGTTTCTCGGATGCCTTGCGTTACCTGCATCGCGAACTTGTGCGAGAAAAAACAATAGCGATGTTCGGAACTTCGTCCGTACATGATCATAAATTCGAGTCTTAATCGACGCACCTGCCGCCGCTGCGTAAAGCGATAGAAGTGCGCGAATGTATTCAAAGGACGACCCATGACTGCTGACTCGCCCTTCCCTCTCATCATTATCAGACACCGCACGGCAAAAACAAGCCTTTTCACGTTTCTATCCTTCTAACTCACCGATACTGAATCGGTCGCAAGACCATATTGCGAAACGATACCGGTCCGTGGTACTGATAACGCTAAGTACAGACGTCCTTTCATCTCTTAAAGCGTTTAGTGATTTCGTTTTTGCCTGTTGCCGCAACTTTCGAAGTAAAATCATCGAAATAATCTCTAAGCTGCTTTTGAACTTTGGTGTACTCGGACTTGTCGATCACATTGTGAATTTCGTCCGGGTCGTTTTGGCGGTCGAAGAGCATATCGCCGAAAGACCTGAAATCCCTGCCAGCTGCATAAGCCGTCGGATCAAGCCATATCCCAAGCTTGTACCTGTCTGTTATTACGCCCGCCTGTGACCAGTTTTCGGAGACTATGTATTTGTGATCCGTTGTCGCGGTCCCGGCAAGATTGCCAACTAACGACGTAGCATCCATGGGAAATCTGCTTTGCGGATAGTTGATTCTTGCCAGGTCCAGCAGTGTCGGATAGAGATCGAACATCTCAGATAGCTGATCGCATCTTTGCCCTTGTTTCACGATGGGTGGGTATGAGACAACAAGCGGCACTCGCAGGGTCTCTTCGTAGACATTGTGTCCGATAGCGCATTTTTCCACCATACCGTGGCGACCGACAAAATCACCATGATCCGATGTGTAGACCACAATCGTATCATCGGCAATGCCCTCCTCCTTGAGAGCCTTCATAATTGTTCCGATATCAGTAGTGTCCGGTTGTTCAGTTTTGTTGTTCTCGCAACATGCTATAAATTAAGATGTTACTCAAAAAACTGAATGGAATCGATTTCATTTTGCCCATAGGCTTTGGCTATTTCCTTTCTATGGGAGGAGTAGCCGAAGAATACGGGACGGACTGTCTTTTCTCAAGTGATGGATTTCCTGTCTCTGCGGGAGTTCCACAAGTGCGTTGCTCGTTACCATGGTCAGTCCAAGGTCCGGAAGTTTTCCTGCCTGGATCAGTTTTTCTGCATGGCTTTCGCTCAGCTCACATACAGGGAAAGCCTGCGAGACATCGAAGCTTGCCTGCGGGCGATGCAGCCGAAGCTTTACCACATGGGAATCCGCACAAGGGTCTCGCGGAGCACGCTCGCCGACGCGAACGAGAATCGAGACTGGCGCATGTACGCCGAGTTCGCGCAAGTTCTCATCGCTACCGCCAAGCGTCTGTATGCAAACGAAGACTTCGGCATCGACTTGGACGGGGTGGTGTACGCCCTCGACTCCACCACCATCGACCTGTGCCTCTCCCTGTTTCCTTGGGCGAGATTTTGCCGGACCAAGGGCGCCATCAAACTGCACACGCTCTTGAATCTGCGCGGCAGTATTCCCGAATTCATCCATATTTCCGACGGGAAACTGCACGACGTCAATATTCTCGACGTTCTCATTCCGCACCCCCGGTTGTTTCTATGTGATGGATCGCGCCTATCTGGATTTCGCACGGCTTCATGCGGTCCACCGAAGTGCAGCTTTCTTCGTCACCCGTGCGAAGCGGTGCCTTCGGTTCAAAAGGCGATACTCTCGCCCCGTAGACAGG
>JABMQX010000683.1 GCA_013203085.1 bacterium
CTCGCTTTGAGCGGGGTTCGGAAAAACCTGTCTTTCAAATGACAGGGTCGGCGTTTGCACGCTCAAGCATGGCACATTACTTTATTCACTTTTCAAAGAACAGATTGTCTGACCCACTTCTCAGGTCAGAAAAGACGCTCAAGTAAGAGCGCCTCATGATAATCATGCGTCCTTGACCGTTATGCTTTAGGGCCAAGCCAATTCTTTCCCCTTCAGGTTCTTGGAGAAAAGCGCTCTTTCCAACGTTTCACACAGTAGAATAGTCTCGGATGCCCCCGCTGTCAAGACCTTTTTTGCACTTTTTTGCGATTTTCTTCCGAATTCCTTTCACCCGTGCAGCTTGCCCGACGCAAAAGCCTTCCAGCGTCCCGAAATGTCTGTTGCGGTTCCCCGCAGGTTCCATCCCAAAACGCGATAGCGTTCCGAAACTCCCTTGCCAGAAGCCACCCGCACCCGCCTTTGATCCCAGCCAACCACGGCGGCATCTGGGGCGGGGGACAACAATCTCACTCGTTCTGCAATATGACCACAGGGTCGAGGTTAGCAGCCCTTCTCGCTGGCAAAATCGCAGCCGCCGTTCCCAGAAACACTGCGCAGCCCAGGGCGATGAACGTATCTTTCAGGGGAATTCCTATGCCGCTCATCGCATAGGGTTCATAAAGCGATACGATGTACGCCAGCCCCAGCCCCAACGGAATCCCAAGTAGAGCGCCCGTCACGCACAGCACGATCCCCTCCGTCAGAAACTGCCAGACGATGTCCCTTTTGCTCGCCCCCTCGACACGACGGATGGCGATTTCTCTGTGCCTCTCCATGACGGACATGAGCATGATGTTGGCGATTACGATTCCTCCCATGAAAAGGCAGAGAAGGAACAGTGCTGAAGTCAAGTCGTCCTTCACATTCAATTGATCGCTGAGCAACACCGGCAGAAAGATGTTGTACAAGAGGACCGGCTCCTTGTTGCGGGCCACGAGCACGTTCTGGATACGGCCAGCGGTCTCCATGACACCGAGCGGATCCGTCTTCACAATCAGCCAATCAATGGCGTCCCCTTCTTGATCCAGCAGGCTCAACGGCACGTGCACGCATCGTTCACTTCGCTTCCAGCCGGTGTACTCCGAAGGTATTCCCATCACGAATCGCATCTTTTCGACCATCTGCTTCAGCCATTTCGTCCGAAACTTTCCCCCTTTTCCCCCGAGGGGGCTTTCTCTGCGGAAACCCTGCTCATCAGTTGCCAGCCGTTCCGCATCCCGTTTCTCCATCACCCCCACGACCCTCAGGGTCAGCAGCTTCTCCCCACACCGGACAACGACTTGCTTGTTCAGGGCGGATCTTTGGGGGAAGAGCTTTTCTGCCGCCGAAGCTTCCAGCACGCAAACGCGGCGTTTTTCCTTCACGTCTTCAGCAGTAAGATATCTCCCCTTGGACGCGTAGAATGACCGCGTCCCCGGAGAAGTCTCATCGGTGCCCACGAGCATCGTTTTTATGATTCTGGAGGCGGCGAACGCCTCGCCGCTTCGCGTCCGAAAAGGTGTTACCGAATACTTTCTCCCCTTCAGCGCCTTCTCAATCGCCTCGATGTCCGAAACCGCCAGCTTCTCTGTGCCCGGTTTCTCGTACGCGCGTACCGTGATCTGGTCCGTCTTAAACCGGGAGGCGTTTCGGATGGCGTTGTGGATGCTCCCCTTTTCAACTGCCGACGGGAAAACGATGATCGCCGCAGCCCATATCACACCTTGTAGCACCAGGAAGGTCCGCAGCGGGCGCCGCAGCATCGCCCTGATAGCCATTGTCGTGTTGTTCAAGATGAGCATCCTTAGAGGATCCTCCCAGGCTTACCCGTCCAGCTATAGACCCGTGGATTTCTTCTTCGTCTGGCATTTCAGGGTTGCGGGCTTCGGCTTGCTCGGGGGCGGAGAAGGACGTTGTCCCTGCTGTCCTTTCATCAGTCTGCTCGCGGCGAGCGCTCTTCTCTGCTGCTTCCTCATTGCTGAAGGAGATAATCATAGGCGCACAGCGCCGCGTTCGCGCCCTGGCCTGCCGCTATGACAATTTGCCTGTGGGGGACGGCTATCACGTCCCCGGCAGCGAATATGCCCGGAACGTTTGTCCTTCCATGCGAGTCGGTGACTATCTCCCCATGCCGGTTAATCTCCAGCAACCCCTTGACAAGATCGGAATTCGGGATGGTGCCGATCTCCACGAATACGCCGTCCAACCGCAGCGTGCGGGTCTGGCCAGACGCAAGATTCTTGATTGCTAGACCCTCCACACTATCTTTGGACCCGCTAATGGCTTCAACCTCGTGGTGAACCAGTATTTCTAATTTCTCTGAGTCACTGATCCTCTCGATTAGTACGGGATCCGCCTGAAGGGTCTCAAGCAGCTCGATCAGGTAAACTCTCTCCGCTATCTGAAGAAAATCGTTCACCGCTGTCAGCCCTGAGTTGCCCCCGCCGACCACCGCAACCGTTCTGCCCCGGAACAACGGCCCGTCGCATGTCGCGCAATAGCTGACGCCCTTTCCGGCAAACTCCCGTTCGCCGGGGACATTGAGCGTTCGCGGCCTCGCTCCTGTGGCGACGATGACCGCCTCTGCAAGCGGGGACTTTCCGCTCGCAGTCACCACGCGGAAGTTTCCATCTTCCTTCTCAATCTTTTCCACGCTCTCCCCGACGCAAACCTCAATGTCATTCTGCCGGAGGTGCTTCTCAAACTCGCTGACAAGGTCCATCCCCCGAATGGAAGCGTAACCCAACCAGTTCTCGATCTCCGAGCTCAGCAGCACCTGCCCGCCAATATCGCGGGAGACAAGAAGCGCCTTGAGCATCTTCCTCGCCGCGTAAATCCCTGCCACAATCCCTGCCGGTCCTCCCCCGACGATTATTAGCTGATATTCTTCATCATTTTTCCCCGTGTTTGGCATATTTCATCCCTTCCTGCTGGACTCACTACTCATTTCCCAATTCACGCCGCCGAAGCGCACGGCTCCACTTTACTCCACGCCCTGGAACTCAGATGAGCCTGTCCAGTATCTCTGTGAGCTTTTGCTTGGGCACTGCTCCGA
>JABMQX010000684.1 GCA_013203085.1 bacterium
CAGCAACAGCCGCGTCGGACATTTCGCCCTCCAGCTCCGACAAAATCATGCCGGCGCAGAGCGTATCTTCGATTGAGAAACTTCCCTCCCGCCCGGCGCAGACGATTGTCATACTATTTTCTTCTCTCGCCAGACGAGCCGCCATCGCAGGAGCGTTCAGAAAACATCCGATGAAGATGGGATAATACCCTGCGGCCGCCCGGATTGCCCCTGTGCCGTTTGTCGTGCACAGGACCAATCGCTTGCCCCCGACGGCTTGCCTGCTGAATTCCGCCGGTGAGTTGCCCAGGTGATAGCCCGAGATTCTAACTCCTCCTCTCTCGCCGCACGCGAGAACCCCCGCCCCATCGGCAATCGGAAACGCGTCGGAAGGTTCCTTGACGGGGTAGATACCTGTGCAGCCGTTCGATAGGGCCGTGGCAATCGAGGAGCTCGCGCGAAGGACATCCACAATGACACACACGCCCGACGCTTCGCGGCGTCTCAGTTCATCAGGAGTGAAGGCAACATCAATTCTCATCATAACTCAGCAAACCTTTCTCTGGCGGATTCGAGAATGTTCGGGCCGTGATTGTTGGGGGCGAAGTTGTGCGCCCTCCCGATGAGCTTGTTGCTGGCGAGGGTGTGAGTCAGAATTGTTTCCTCAGGTGGGAGGGAAGGATGCCTAATTCCTTGCGATACTTGGCGATTGTGCGGCGGGCGATCTTCATACCGCGGGCGTTGACTAACTTGACCAGTAACTCATCGCTAAGGGGTTTCTTCGAATCCTCTTTTTCCACGAACTCCTTGACGAGGTGCTTGACCTGCCGAGAGGAAACCTCTCCGCCGTCGGAGGTTTCAATGGCTGTAGTAAAGAAGTACTTTAATGGGAACAGCCCGCGAGGCGTCTCGATGTATTTGTTTGCGATAGCTCTGCTGACGGTGGATTCGTGGAGGTTCACGACCTCCGCGATCTGATGCATGGTCAGCGGTCTCATACCGGTGCTGCCGGAGCTGGCCAAGAATCTCTTTTGGACACTGACTATCTCCTGGGTGATGTTGTAAAGCGTTTGCTGCCGCTGATAGATGTTCTTGATGAGCCACCGCCCGGCGTGAATCTTGTCCTTGATATATTCTTTGACCTTCGGGGCCAGATTGCCATCCGCCATCATCTTGCGATAGAAGTCGCTTATTCGAAGGTGCGGGACGCGGTCATCGTTGACCACGATCTCGAAGTCACCGTCGTCGCTCCGCAAGACGATGTCGGGAACGATGTATTGAGTGTTCTCGGGGCCGACGAGGCGTCCGGGGCGGCGAGTCAATTTCGCGATCTCCTCCACACAAGCCTGAACGTCTTCGACGCTGACGCCCAGGTCCCTCGCAATCTTCGGAAACTTCCTTTTGGCAAGCTCGGTGAAATGGTTTTCGATAACTTGATAGGCGAGGCTATCGCCTTTGCTGAGATTCCTCAACTGTATTAGAAGGGATTCCCGAAGGTCTCTGGCTCCGACGCCGTTCGGCTCGAAGCCCTGAATGATCTCCAGCACTCTCTCGATATCTTCGGGGCTATTCCCTGACAGACGGCTCAGGTCATCAACGTCGGCAGTAAGGAATCCATTCTCGTCAATGTGGCCGATGATGAATAGGCCGAGGTTCTTTTCCTCCTCGTTTTTCGCGGCGATGGTCATCTGGTGAGTGAGGCTTTCCTCAAGAGACTCTGAGCGGGTGATGGAGCTTTCGATGAAAGCTCTTTTCTCCTCGTCCTCCTGCGACCGCCTATTGTAGGGGGCGGTCTGGCGGAAGAAATCTCGCCAATCATCGTCCAGCTTGGCGAGGGTATCGAATTCCTCATCGAAAGAGACTTCTTTGGTGGGGGACTCGGCGGGGGTCTCTGGTTGTTCCTCAAGTTCGGAGGTGGTGGGCTCTTCCGTGGAAACTTCCTCGAGAACCGGGTTTTGAAGGAGTTCCTCCTCAATCTTCTGACTCAGCTCGAGGATCGGCAGTTGCAGCAGCTTGATCGCCTGCTGCATCTGCGGCGACATCATAATAGTTATGATGGGCTTCTGAACCTGGGATTGAAGTTGGTCTAATCTGAATTCCATCCGTTATCCCTGAAAGGCCGCTTATCGAAACCCCAATGCTCCGCACTTATTTCACCCCCAGCTTAATTGGCGGAGATATTTATATCATGACCGATGCCCTATGTCAACAAAAGAAAAAGGAAGGGAGTATTCTCTCGGTCTCGGGCGGAGATGTACTCGCCGCCGAGAGCGCGGAGAGCGAGGAGAGAAGGGACTCGATTCGCCGGTGACAGAAGGGTGGTTGCTCTGTGGCCCCAAAAATAGGGGGGTGGCGAAAAAGTTGGGATTCTCCAGTATTTTGAGA
>JABMQX010000685.1 GCA_013203085.1 bacterium
TCACCGGGCGTGGGCATCTGGAGCGACCCCAACGGCTTACCGCCATCGTAAGCTACTTGAAGCAGAAGGGCATCTATCAGCAACTTGCTTTGATCAAGCCTTTCCCTGCCTCGACCGATTGGATTGAGACGATTCACAGCAAGAAGTACATAGCTCATGTCAAGAGAATCTGTGGCAAAGGAAGCAAGACTACACTGGACACCGGGGATACTGCGATATGCCCCGACTCGTACGAAGTGGCGCGAATGGCTGTCGGGGGAGTCCTCGCCGCTGTAGACGCCGTGATGGAGCGGAAGGTAGCGAATGCGTTTTGTGCCGTTCGGCCTCCCGGACATCACGCGACGAGGGACCGGGGCATGGGATTTTGCATTTTCAACAACGTTGCCATTGCTGCCCGATACGTTCAAAAGAAGTACGGGTTGAGGAAAGTCTTGATCGTTGACTGGGACGTTCACCACGGGAACGGCACGCAAAACGCTTTCTACGAGGACGCCACTGTGCTCTATTTCGGGACGCACCAATATCCGTTCTACCCCGGAACCGGGAGCGCCGACGAGTCCGGGCGAGGAAAAGGGAAAGGCTTCACCGTCAACGTTCCCCTTCCAGCCGGGACTGGCGATAAGAAGTTCATAGAGGTTTTCGAGAAAGTCCTCAAGCCGGCAGCTCTCCGTTTCAAGCCGGATTTCATTCTCATCTCCGCAGGCTTCGACGCGCATAAAGACGATCTTCTCGGTCAGATGCGAGTGACCGAAAGGGGCTTTGCGAGAATGACAGCAATCGTGATGGAGATAGCTGACCGGACGTGCGAAGGGCGGATTGTCTCAGTCCTGGAAGGAGGTTACAACCTCAAAGCAATTGCACGCTCCATCGCGGCGCACATCAACGTGTTTCGCGGGAAAGCTGTCTCTGAGGCCTTGCCCGTGCCCGTTCACACTCTCACGACATACTCCATCGCCAATGTCCAGAAGATGACATCGAGGGCGCCGAGAATCTGGCCGGCTCGAGCCCAGAACTTGCCACTCAATTCCGAGTCCCCGCGAATCTGAGCTGCCGCGATCGTTCCCAGGATGATGGCAAGGAAACCCGTCGCAAAGCCGAAGCCGAAAATGCCTATCCCCGCAAGCACAGCCGAAGCCATGGCGAGACTGCTGGTCCCGGCTGTGGCAACCCTTCTTCCCGGCCCGTCCCCTGATGAGACGGCTGTCTGCCCGGGGGAACGTCGCCCAAAAAGCTGAATGAGCACGCCGAGGACAATGCCGACCGCGAAAAACAGGACTATTGCGATCCCGACCCGGTAAGCCATCACAAGGTTCGGCGAAACGTTGTAAAGCTCGCCCAAGCCCTTGTGCCAGACGAAAAGTTTCGTCCCCGGGATGTCCAAAAGTCTTCTTCCCTGAAATGACGCCCAGCCGACGAAGCTTGTCTCAAAAAGCATCCCGCAAGCGGCACATTCGTACACGAACATGTATGCCAGAGAAACAAACAGACCTGTTCCTACGATCTTCCGGATTCTTCTCATCGTCCTCGCCTCACCATTTTTCATTGCAGAGAGCACACAGGGGGATGAAAAACGTGTCCCTTTCCTGTCTCTGCGCCTCGGCTGTATTCAGGATTCGGATGGACACCCTTCGCCTTCTTGCGGCATCTCACTTCGCCACTGGAATCCAGTCCGGCTCCTTCTTTGCGCCGGCTCCCGCGGTCAGCCGCAGCCACGGTCCGCCGCTGGACCGGGCAACGTAGATATCCCACACTCCGGTCTCACCGACCTGCTCCTTTCCCGTTCCGTAACTGAAGGCGATATAATTCCCGTCAGGCGACCAATCGCTGTGATAGGTCTTGACTTTGTGCGATTTATCCTTGCTGGTGATGACAGTTCGCTTATTCGGGAGAGGCACCGGCATCGGAGCGCCCTTCCTGCATTTTGACGGATCGAATTCCGCGACAAGGATGTTGAAATCATCCACTCCCCACGTCAGCCGCTTTCCATCCGGCGACCAGTCCGGTCGGCAACCACCAGCATCGAGCGGAAAGATGCGCCCGTTCCCTCTGTTAATGGCAAGGATCGCATGTCCGAACCCCATCGCTTTGTGAATCGTCGCCGCAAACCATTTTCCGTCCGGAGACCAGGCGGTGTTGTAAAGGTGGCGAATGTTTCGGTTAGGGACCTCCGTCGTCTTTTTCGTTCTGATGTCGTAGATGAAAATCCCAACCGTCGCGAAGTCAGTAGTGGTATATCTTCGAGATTCTGCTTTGCTGAACGCGATTTTCGCGCTATCGGGGCTCCAGCAAGGCTGTCTCGCTCGCTCGCAAACAAGGGTTCTTCCGCTGCCGTCAATATTCATGAAATAGACGCTGCGGACCTTTCGCTTGCCGACGGGGGTGTTCTTCCAACTGTCCTGCACGAAGCATATCCTTTTGCCATCGGGGCTGGCGTGCGGATACATCTCGTCGAGATCGGAGGTTTGCGTCAGATTCACTTGCCCGGAACCGTCCGGATTCATGACGTAAAGCTCCCAGTTGCCGTCGCGGTTGGTCTCGTAAATCATTTTGAAAGGCGTCCTCCTCAACTCTGCCCGGAGCTTCGCTTCCTCTGGGCTGAGCTTGACCTCGGCGACACGTCCTTCAGACAAAACGAGAGCGGGCATCACCAGCAAAAGCAAAAGATACACCAGTTTTCCCATGATCTTTCCTCCATTTCTCTTCCGAGGGGCGAGCACATCGGACCCGCGAAGGAACGTCTCAACACGTCTCCAGTTATGAACTCCCCAGGCTGCCATAACGCGGCGGCATACGGGATCGCCAAGCCGTCGCCGGTGTCGGGCCGCTCGACGCTTCCTGTATTGAATTGACGAGTGAGAAGTTTCCGCCCCGCATCCCAAACTGTCAAGGGAAAACGGGGCACAGGAACATCGCCGCAGAGGTGCGGACATTTTTCCGGTTTGGCAAACAATAACGATGTTGACAAAATCGTCGCGCGAAAGTTAGGATTTGAAGCGCGGCGCTCTGAGGGGATAACGCGGATGCCTGGTTTGCGAAAACCCGAAGCCCGGGCAGTTGCGCCCGTTGACTTATGAACACGGTCATGCAACCGACGCGGGCGTGTTCCGCAATGCCAGCGCGGGAGATTTCGTCATCACCCTGGCGCGGCCCATCATTTGCGGCAAGCAAGTCTACTGCTGAAACTGGCGGGGGACTTGTCAAACTTAAACATGGCGGGGCATCCCGAAAAAAGGAGGTTGGGAAATGAGAACAACAATACGAAGGACGCTGACGATCCTCTCGTTCACTGTTATCGCGTGGGTACTATGCGCGGATGCGGCGGAGAACGAAATCATCGTAGGCTCATTCAACATGGAGTGGCTCGGCCATACCAACAAGGCGCGTTCATTGTATGACATCCAGTGTCTCGCCAAATACATTCGTGCCCTGGAAGTGGATGTATTATGCTGCCAGGAAATCCATCC
Organism: bacterium; assembly: GCA_013203085.1. GTDB lineage: Bacteria > Auribacterota > JABMQX01 > JABMQX01 > JABMQX01 > JABMQX01. The sequence goes on from JABMQX010000685.1 coordinate 3,465, forward strand.
GCAGGGGGATACCTGCAAAAGCGGCCAACCAGACTGGGAGGATCTGTTGGCAACGCTCGGAGACGAGTTTGATAAGCATGTCGGCACGACCGGCAGTAACCAGCACCTGGCGTTTATATGGAGAAAAGACCGTGTCGAGCTAACGAATGTAGGTAAACTGAAAGGCATTTCTCGGAAACAAACCTCTAACGGCAAGACATTCCCCAGGATTCCTTTAACAGCCTTTGTGAAGTCGAAATCCGGTGGCGTAGATTTTCGGATTATCACAGTCCACCTTTTCTTCGGAAAGAACCAGGCACGGTACGAAGAAGCGGTGCAGTTGAATGAGTGGCTCAACGACTATAACGATAACGGAGACGACAAAGATGTGTTGATAATAGGAGATTTCAACACTAAGCCTATGGGAGAGGGCGAATCAGGCAATTCGACTACTATAAACAACATGGTGAACGATGATGTTTGGATATGCCTTTCCGATGACTATTATGAATATACAACACCGTCTTCACGCGAGCGATACGATCATGCTTTTATCACAGAAGACCTGTTTGACGAAGAATACATCAAGGGGTCCTGGGATGTCCGGCGAGAGGCGTGCGATGCACTGCCGACATGTTACCTTACGCATATCTCCAATCATTGTCCCGTAACTTTGCGACTCAAAGATGAGGATAATGATACCGAGCCTTCGGGGGATTGGGTGCAAGAAGAATAAGGCGCCAATCGCCTGAGGAAATGAGGGCAGCGGCCCTTGTGAATAATAGAGGCGCGCCTGTGCAATGAAAGATCATTCAGAAAGCAGGCGCGCTTTTTGAATGTGTTGGGAGTGAGGACAGATGGACGAAGTTGTACTGGCTAACATCCCCTTCCGGCTCGATCTTGGCTCCCTGATGAAGAAGCTTCATGTAACAGAAGGACACCCTGACCTCGAGGGCCTCAAACGCCTCGCGAGTGATGCGGAGGCCGTTGCCAAACCAAAGGGGCTTTATACAGTCGCGTTCATCGAATCCAAAGGTGATGATACAGTCGTTATTGAAGGTACGACGTTCACCAGTCGCGTGCTTCGAGTGAACCTGGAGGAGGCGCACCGCGTTTTCGTTTATCTGGCGACGTGCGGGACGGAATTGGACAATTGGTCGAGCTCGATGAACGATATGCTGCACCGTTACTGGGCGGAGACGATCAAGGAGACGGCGTTACGTTCCGCGATCGAAGCGCTCAATAGGAACGTGGTTGCTCGGTATCGGCCCGGACGGATTTCAACAATGAGTCCAGGAGCGCTGGAAGACTGGCCCCTTGAAGAGCAAAAGGCGCTTTTCGCCATCCTCGCGAACGCAAAAGAAGCCATCGGGGTTGAGCTTTCGGATAGCTTACTGATGATCCCTACCAAGTCCGTTTCAGGGATATGGTTTCCAACGGAACAGGACTTTGAAAGCTGCCAACTGTGCCCCAGGGCAAACTGCCCCGGAAGAAGGAGCCAATACGACGAAAAACTGTATGAAAGGAAGTATAAATCGAGAACGGATTAGCTTTTCTGAGGGCGATTCGGCGGCGTTTCGTTTTTGAGAGGAGAATACACCCATCTCTTTTCCTTTATCCAGAAATTTACACACTTTTAACTACACTACCGGGGAAACTCCTGATCTGGTTCTCAGTTGAGATGATGGTCATAGCGCTGGTATAGTTCTGGATGAAGAAAAACGAGCAAAAAGGAGGTGGATCATGAAAAGAATAGAGACGCTAGGATTCCATGCTTTCCTTTGCGTTTGTCTGGGGTGGCTGACTCTCTCCCAGGCTCGCGGTGGGGAGTCCTACGCCTTTGTGAAGGCGTGGCCCAAGGCGCCTGAGGGCTGGGATTTCGTGGGGCCTTCTGCGGTCGCAGTGGATTCATCGGGATGTGTCTATGTCACTGAGCGGGGTAGCCACCGCGTCAAGAAGTTCGATTCCTCAGGCAGGCTCTTGGCCACGTGGGGCTCAAAGGGCTCCGCGGACGGACAGTTTGAGAACCCCAGCAGCTTAACTGTAGACTCATCGGGAAACGTCTACGTCGCGGATTGCTATAACCACAGGATTCAGAAGTTCGACTCCTCGGGAAAGTTCCTGGCCAAGTGGGGCTCTGGGGGCTTCGGCGAGGGCAAACTTCTCTTCCCCGACAGCATAGTGGTAGGCCCATCGGGAAACATCTTTGTCACAGATCCTGGCAATTCCAGGGTTCAGAAGTTTGACTCCTCGGGGAAACTCCTGACTAAGTGGGGATCCGTAGGCCGTGGGGATGGACAGTTCAGCGAGCCTCTCGGGATAGCGGTGGACTCGTCTGAAAACGTTTTCGTCGTAGGCAGGCGAAACCACAGGGTTCAGAAATTCGATTCCTCAGGCAAGTTCCTGACTAAATGGGGATCCCGCGGCTCAGGCGACGGGCAGTTCTCCTGGCCTAGGGACATAGCCGCGGATGCTTCGGGAAACGTCTACGTCGCGGACGGTGACAGGATTCAGAAGTTTGATTCCTCGGGGAAGTTCTTGGAGAAATGGGGCTCAGGTGGAACCAGGGAGGTCCAATTGATTCAGGTTCATGGGCTGGCGGCGGACGCTTCGGGAAACGTCTTGGTTGCGGACGGCAACAGCATCAAGAAGCTCGA
>JABMQX010000686.1 GCA_013203085.1 bacterium
GCTGACAGCCGCAACGGATTGCTGTTTAGCGACTGTGTTGATTGCACGCTCACCGGATTGCACATCAACAACACGTTGCACGCTCCGGCAGGGCTGATTCTGGAGCGTTGTCGCCGGTTCAACGTAACGAACTGCTCCATCCTCAACTGCGATGGCTGCGGAGTGCTTCTGCGAGATGTGGAGCACGTGCGTGTCTCGGATTGTTCAATTCTTGATAACAGGCCGCAGGAGAAAAGGCCCGCTTCCTTACGATTGATCGAGGGCCGAAACAACTTGATCGCGGACAACCTTGTCAACGGCAGCGTCGAGATCGCCCCCGGCTCGGTTCAAAAAGGGAATAGCGATTAGATAGCCACGACCACCCGCTGCCTCAGTGCTCCGATTCATAAGTTTGGGGACGTATTCTTTTTTTGCCCCATCTTCTACAGTTGCGGCCTGTGGTGAGAAATTGGGGCCCTGGGAATCAACCATTTACGAAAACACGATCCGGTTTTCGCTGAAAATGTAGTGCCAACACCAAAATCGGAAAACACAACTGCCCTTTGCCCAAGAACTTACAAAATCGCGGTGTAGAAGATCCATTAGACGCCAAGGGGCCTCGCCCTCAGCGGGGGCATGGGAGCCCCAAGAGGCATAGCCGGCAAGATTCCGGCGTTACACGCAGACGCCTTCTACCAAGGTGGCGAGATGACGAGTCGGTAGAAGCGTCTTGATTCCTCTGCTCCGGGCGCGTTCTCGAAGCGCATGACGCCGTTTGAAGTTGCCGACCTGGTAGAAAGCACGGTCGGAGAGCCGTTCAGCAGCTCCGCGAGAGAATCGGCAGACACCAGTTTGTATGTCCTCCCGGCTCGGCCCGGCCAGGTCAGAAGGGGCACATCTTGACCGTCTCCCCATTCGATCCGTAGCCGGGGGCAATCTTGAGCGTCCACCGGAGAGGTCCCCGCAATATACTCCTCAAGGTTCGTGGCCCCGTCCATATCTGCGTCAGCGTTTCCATCTCCCTCACTGCCGGTATCAATCGCAAGCCGCTGCTCCCAGAGGTCCGGCATATCATCGCCGTCCGCGTCGGTCAGCCCTTCGTCCCAGACGAACTGAGCCGGATACCGTTCCGTCCTTCCCACGCTATCCACCTCCTCGACGCAATACCAATATGCAGTGCCCGCCTCTCTGCTCTCGTCCGTGAAGCTGTAAGAAGCACCTCCCCAAGAGCTTCCCTCTGACGGAATAAGGCCCTCGTTGAGCTGCACCCACGGCCCCTCCGGCGACTCAGCCCGCAGAACATTAAATCCCGCCGTGCCGACCTCTGCTTCCGTCCTCCACTCTAAAAGGACCTCAGAATCAAGCCCCCGCGTCCTGATATAAGACATCGCCGCGAGGGTTGGCGCCGCGACGGTCAATCCTTTGATGCACACATTCGCGTCTACGAGGAAGATCGTAATATCAGAGAAGCTTGCGCCATTGGAACTGGTATAACTCTCTCCTGAGTTAGCAGTGGCGCCGGACGCATAGTCCGCAACTGGGTATTCAAGAGGAACAGGCCAGTTGTAGCCCGGGGTCGTGAACTTGACCACGATTCCAAAAGAGTCGCCATTCGTCAGTTCTACCGTGGAAGGCAGCGTAATCGTGTGGTAACCTTCGTTATCCATTGTGCCGGAAGTTGACCCCAACAGGGTGGAAAACTGCCCGCCGCTGAAGTCGTCATAAATGTAGATTTCGTACGCAGTACTGTGGGCGCCGGCGTAAGTGCCTACTGCGCCAAGGTATCCATCCTCCGTGGGCGTGAAAATGTTGGCGCCCCAGGCCACAGTATTGCCATATCCCCGCGCGTATGTATGTCCAAGCGGGTCGTACTGATAATTCAGCACGTACTCCGAAGTGGCCACGGCGTAGCAAAAGGATACGCCGTAATCCACAGCCTTTGTGTCGTCGTAAGAAATGTAGAAATAACCGCTATCGCCCCAGCTCGCCCCCCAGCTATTCTTGATGATCCAGGCGCCAGGGTTCGTAGCGTCGGTCTCCTTGGCATCATCCCAACCTACGACCGCCACCGCATGGTTCGTCGAAGCGCCCCCAGTGTAGTAATATGTGTAATCGACAGAGTTATAATAGGCCGCATTCCAGTACATGCTCGTGTGCAGGGCACCGTAGGTCATGACCGCGTTCTTAATGTCAGTTGGCGTCGTGAACCTGCGGGCGGATTCGAGGTACTTCTGGCAATCGCCACCCGGCGAAGGACGATCATCATAGTCATTATATGGGTCGTCCGACTCGTCAACCGGACCCGACCAGCGCGCGAGGTAAGCCGTGCTCATGTCCGAATTTCCCCCGTCACAGGGTCCC
>JABMQX010000687.1 GCA_013203085.1 bacterium
GGGGAGTAAAAGGGTGCGAGGATTTCGGCAGCATCGTCTTCAACCTGGTTGACCAGAAGGTCCTTTCCAGAACCTCGCAAGATTCCATTGACGATTTCCGCGACGGATACAATTTCGAAGAAGCGTTCGATAAACCGTACAAAAACTGAGGAAGTGCGTTCCTTCTTCTGCGACTCGCCAACCAAATCATCCAGGAGGAAACATGACAGCATCCGAAGACGAAGCAAAATATGACGAGGCGAGATTTCTTGCGCTGATATCCGGCTTGGCCGCCGGCGTCATGCAGCATCTCGGCAAAATTGTCAACCCCTTGTCCGGGAAGATCGAGAAAGAGCTCGAAGCCGCTAAGGGGAGTATTGACATTCTCCGGATGCTCCGAGAAAAGACCAAAGGTAACCTCACCGAGCGTGAGGAGAGAAATCTCGATGCATTCATCAGCAGCGCCCAGCTCAATTACCTCGACGAGGTGAAGGCCGAAGCCGAAAAGCCGAAGGAAAAGCCGGAAGAGAAACCCGAAGAGAAGCCGGAGCAGGAACCCGAGCAGGAGAAGAAGGAACAGCCTGCTCAGGAAGAGAAGGAAGACGAACCGGCGAAACAAGAAGACCCGGCGGAGGAAAAAAGCGAACAGACGCCAGCCGAGGGAGACCAGCCGTCAGAATAGAAGACCGAACAAAGTAAGCGAGCGTGCTTGCGCGCGGTGTGTTTTGCCTCGAGCACAATTCTCTTCGATTTCAAAGACGTCTGCGACCTCTCCGGCTCAAACCTCAGAATCGAAAAGGAAATCATTAGGGATGAGACAGGGTTTGCGGCGGCGCTTTTCGGCGGCAGGTGTTCTCCTGTCGCTTTTCATTCTGGCGACGGTAGCCACTCCGCCATGCCTTGCCGAAGCTGCAATAGCCGAGCACCTCGTCCGCAATGGCAAACACGTCGAGGCGATTCGATTGCTGGAGGAGAAATGGCGGGCAGCGGGAAACCTGTCGCCTGAAGAGCTGCGGCTCTATCTGGACGCCTATTATAGCTACGGCAAGCAATTCCTCGAAAAAGAAGATTTCACGAACGCGCGGGCATCTTTCCTCCGCGTCATGGGTCTGGATCGCCGCCATGCCGACAGCCATTTTCAGCTCGGCATCATCGAAAAGCGGGCGAAGGATTATCAGAAGGCACTCCAGTATCTTCGTTCAGCGATGTCGCTTGGCAGTCAGCACAGCCCCGAAGCCAACCTCGCCATCATCGAAGCTGGAAAAGAATGCCTCGCCGCAGCGCAAAAGGCGATTGCCGAAGGGCGGACCAAGGACGCTCGCTGGTATTTGACTTTCGTCAGCTCCAACTTCGCGGGAGAGGAGAGGAACAAAGCCCTTGAGGTGGCGACCTATCAGTTGATTCCTCTCGAGCGAGCGGCTCGCGAATACGCAAAAGCCACCCGGCTTGTCAATACAAGGGGAAGGCGAGAAGCGGTCAGAATCCTCCGCAGCATTCCAAAGCACTACCCGATGACTTTCTTTGCCGACAGAGCCAACGAACTGCTGACACGGCTCGGCGAGAAGATAATCGTCGTTCGCACATCCACAGGTCTTCAGCTTCCACCTGCCTGGAGGAGAAAGCAGACCGCGCACTTCGACGTCTATTACGAAAAGGAAATCTTCTTCAACCGAATCGTTCCTCACGCGGAGAAAGCTCTCCCTCAGATTTTTGCCACCTTCGGATACAGCAGACCCACGTGGAAAAAGAAATGCAAGATATACCTTTTCAGCAGCCAGGGCGATTGGCGAAAGTTCCTCGAGACGAATAAGGGGGCGGTCCTCGAATGGTCCAATGCCTTCGCCATTTCGAAAGCGATGGAGGTTTACCTCTATGAATCTAAAGACACTTCCTATATGGTAAAACATATCGTCCCCCACGAGCTGACCCACGTTGTTCACTTCAGCGTTGTGGGCAATCTCGACTACACGCCGGCGTGGTTTGGGGAGGGTCTCGCTCAGTTGCACGAGGAAGAGAAGCCTAAGCAAACCAGAAGGATGCTCCGCTCAGTCAGGCGAACAGAAAACTACATCCCCCTCCGGGAGCTGGTTTCGCTGCATGCTTATCCCGCCGACGCGGATAAAATCAGCATGTTCTACCTGGAGTCGTTGGCGCTGATGGACTTGATATTTCGCAACTTCGGGCCGAAAAAGATTCGGGAAATGGCGCTTGCCTATAAAAAACGTCGGATTCCCTTCGAAACAGTGGCGAGAAGCGTCCTCGGCATAACAATGAGTGATTTTGAAAAGCTGTGGAAACGGTACGTCGAGTAGGATAAATTCGTAGATCGAACCGCAGAGAGCGCAGAGGACGCCGAGACGATTCGAGACCGAGACCACAATCATGTGCTTGTTTTTCTCTGCGGTCTCCGTGGTCTCTGCGGTTAGGTTTTCCGTCTGCCAGAACTGTTCACCGCATAGGACGAAGAGAAGACTAAAAGACAGGATCTTATCTCACAACCGGGCAGAGGGATTACAAGTGCAGTGGGAAATTCAGGCCAGGTCGCGATCTTGCAGTAGCTGCGGGAGAGAGTTCCGCGACGGCGACAAGTATCACTGCGTTCTCAGGCATCAGGAGGAGGAGCCGCCCGCCATGGCGCGGCAGGATTTCTGCGAGGAGTGTTGGGACAAAGAGCGGCAACTGCGCCTGGAGGAGGATGAGCAGCTCGTTTCATGGTGGGAAAGCGTCGTCAGGATTCCACCGCCCGAACCGAAAGAGGAGGCGATAAAACGAAGCCTCGCCGAACAACTGCTGCGAAAATACCTCGATTTCCGCGAGGCGAAGTATGTCAACTTCTGCTACATCCTCGCCCTCATGCTCGAAAGACGCCGCATACTTTCCCAGAGGCACACGGTCGAGGAAGAAGCCTCCGGCAAAACTCTTATCATTTACGAGCACACCCGCACCGGCGAAACCTTGATCATTATGGACCCGCATCTCACTCTCTCTCAAGTCACTCAAGTGCAGGAACAGGTCAAAGAGATTCTCGATTCCGAGCAAAAGGCCCGTGAGGCCGAAGAGAAGCAGGAAGACCAAGAACAGTCCCCGGAAGGCGAGGACAAAACGGAGGAGGAGCCACAAAAGTGAGCAGGATACTTGTCGTCTATCATTCCCAGAGCGGGAACACAAAAGCCGCCGCTGAGGCGGTTGCGAGGGGAGCTTCTGCCGTCGAAGGGACAGAAGTCGAAATCAAGGGGGGGCTGGAAGCTGCTACCGAAGACCTCCTCAACTGCGATGGCATCGCCGTCGGCACACCGGACTATTTCAGCTACATGGCGGGCGGGTTGAAGGATTTCTTCGATAGAACCTACTACCCCACGCAAGGGCAGGTGACGGATAAGCCGTGCGCTATCTTCGTCACCCACGGCGGTGGCGGAAAAGCCGTCGAGAGCGTGAAAAGCATCTGCGGTTCTTTCAAGTTCAGGATTGTCGGAGAACCTGTCCTTGTGAAGAATAGGCCCGAAGGCGAAGCCGAAAACCAACTCCTGGAACTCGGAAAAGCCCTGGCAAAAGCCTGCACTGAATAAATCAGGAGAAGGTTAAATGGAAAAGCGTGTAGTTCGCCCGGAAGGAGGCCCACCCGCGAAGGGGCCGTATTCGCCCGCAGTCATCCTCGGCGACATTGTATTTCTCTCCGGGCAAATTCCCATTGACCGGGAAACAGGCGAGATCAATCGCGGCGACATCGCCGAGCAGGCGGA
>JABMQX010000688.1 GCA_013203085.1 bacterium
CGTTCTCGACTACGGCGTGACCGCCCAAGATATCGAAACGACGCGAAAGTACCTCGATGAAGCTCACCGCCTCGGCGTGAAAATCATCTTCTGCGTCAACGACGTTTATCCCAGCGCTACATACCGTAAGAAGCTCGGCGACTGGGTCGGCAACGACGCCATTCTTGAGGGAGTGGTTACGACCTTCCGCGAACATCCCGCCCTCATCGCCTGGTACAACAACGACGAGATCGCCTTCGAGAAAAAGGAAGAGATCGAAGGCTACTATCGCCGCATAAAAAAGCTCGATCCCAATCATCCGCAGCTCATGGTGCACTATCGCCCCGGCTCGTACCGCACGTTTGTCAATGCTTATGACATCGTCGGAGTGGATCTTTACCCTATCCCAAAGCACCCGGTGACGCAGCTCAGCGACCGCATAGATATTGCGTGGAAAGAAATCGAGGGCAAGAAGCCCGTTTGGGCTGTTCCCCAGACTTTCGCCTGGTATCAGCACCGCAAGCCTGAAGACCCGAACGACACCCTCGGCCGGCGACGGCTTCCCATGCCCAACGAATGGAACGACGGGCGGGCACCCACTTACGAGGAGACACGAGGGATGACCTACCTCGCCCTCGTCCATCGCGCCAACGGCATAATCTATTGGTGCTACTACAACATGTCGTATCTCCCTGATTTCGTCGAGCGATGGCATTTCATGAAACGCATCGGGGCGGAAGTGAAAGAGCTTTTTCCGGTTCTCCTCTCTCCGGAGGAGATGCCCGTCTCCATTGAGCCGGAGAATGACGCTATCCACTGCCTTATGAAGGTCTGCGACGGGAAACGATACCTTCTTGCCGTCAACGCTTCGCGGGAACCTCACCGTCCGTCATTCGGGGTTCCGGCGGGTGTGTCCGGCTCCGTCAAGGTGAAGTTCGAGGACCGGGACATCCCGGTGAGGGAGGGGGTTCTGACCGACTTTTTCGCCCCTCTCGCGGCACACGTTTATGACCTGGATCAGTGATGGGAGGGGAGTTCTATGGCGAACCTTTATGCCGGCTTTCTCAAAGCCGCCCTTGACACAGCGGAAAAAATGGGGCAGTAGAGAACAGGGAAATGACACAGAACTGCGAGGGCACTGCAATGGCAAAATCATCTCACAATCGTCAGCGAGACGACACAAAGCAGAACCGAAACCCGCAGACTCTCTCTCGCCGGGCTTTCATTGGGAATGTCGCGGTCGGGATGGGCGGTCTTCTGTATCCGCATCTCGCCTGGCCGGAAACCGGTCCCCAGGACGTTGAGAAGAAGGCTCGCGTGGTGATTGTACGCAACCCAGCAATCCTCAACCGTCGGAAAATCAACGCTGAAGTTGCCGGGAAAATGGTGCATCGGGCTGTGTGTCTGGTCACAGGAAAAGAGGATCAGACTCTCGCCTGGAAATCTCTGTTCTCATCGAAGGAGAAGGTCGCCATAAAAGTGAACACTCGCCATCAGCCCGTCATCGGCAACCGCGAGTTGGTCATGGCCATCATTGACGGGCTGAAAAGCGCCGGTATTGATGAAAATCGGATAATCGTCTATGACCTCACCGACGAAGAACTGGAAGAAGCCGGGTACAAGCTCAACGATTCCTCCAAGGGCCTCCGCTGCCACACCAGCAGGGAACACCGTGAGATGATGGCGGGACCCGTCAAGGTCAGGCTTTCCAGAATTCTGACCGACTACGCCGACGCCATCGTCAACGTCCCCGCCTTCAGGCACCACGTCTTAGCCGGTGTGACGATTTCGATGAAGAATCACCTCGGCAGCCTCCAGAATCCCAGAGACCTCCATCGCAATAGCTGCTCGTACGTCGCCGACCTGAACGCCCTCGACCCCATACGAAAGAAAACCAGGTTGATCATCGTTGACGCCATTCGCGGTCAATGCAATCTTGGCCCGATGTATGTGCCCTGGTTCGCTTGGGAGTACGCCGCACTGATGGCGAGCACCGACACCGTCGCTGTGGATGCCGTCGCTGCCGAGGAGATAAAAGCCCATCGCCACAAGAAGGGAATTAGCGGTCCTGTTCAGCCCATCATCAAGCACATTCCGCGAGCCGCCGAAATTGGACTTGGCATCGGCGACCTCAAAAGAATCAACGTTCTGCGGGAGACAGCCTGACGCGGCGCCGATGAAGTTATCGGTTCGCACTGCGGCGGAATGCTGGTCCGGCGGCCAACCAACCGACAGCGACGAAAGCGAAGACCACAGTAACGGGTATCCACAGTGTGGAAAAGTAAGACTTTCCGGAAACGCCGAAGCGAAGCAGCTCCACAACGTGGCTCATGGGGGATAACATTGCGACGGGCTTGACCCAGCCGGGAAGAGTCTCCAACGGCATGAAAACCCCGCTGATGAACAGGATCGGGAACCTGAAGAAATTCAGCAGGGTCATCGCCTCGAAGACCTCTCTGACCGCCACGGCGACGATAAGTCCGATGAGGGAGAATGTCGCTGCTCCCAGAAGAAGCCCGAGAGCGAAAATCAGAGGCCTGGCGAGAGGCATGCCCAAAAAGATACACAGACCCAGGGTCAGAACGAGGGAGGTCGCGATCCCATAACCGGCCGCGCTGACCGCCTTCCCCAGGAGGATGGTGCGGTGACTCACAGGGGCAAGAAGCAACCTCTGCAAAGTCCCCGAACGCGGATGATTGTCTCGGACGCGTTGTTTCCTCGCGGTCCTACTTCTTTTCTCCCGGCTGTTTGACGCACGGATGTTCCTTCACGTCGCCGTGGCACTTCTTGATTTGCTCGGGCGAACACTCCTCAGGCTTGCCCACCAGCTCCTCTGGCTTCTGACAACCTTTCTGCCCTTCGCACATCAGTTCTCTCCCTTCTCTTTCGGTTCGGTGAGGTCGGTCAATGTTTCCCCTCGGCTTTCGTTGAAAGGAATCGCTGGGCGACATCCCTCCACTTGTCAAGGGTCTTATCGTTCAAACGATAGTGGACATAGTAACCTCGCTTCTCGGAGACGACGAGGTCGGCGTCCCGAAGCACTCGCAAATGCTGGGATACAGCTCCCTGCGTGACATCCAACATCGCTGAAATGGCCCCGACACATAGAGAGCGCTCTTTCAGCAATTGGACAATCCGCACTCGTGTTTCCACAGATAAAGCTTTGAAAATGCGAGCAAGTTTCCGGGGATCAGTCATAGCACATCATCCATTTTAGTATCTGCTAAGAGACTAATATGGAGAAGCGTGCCGTATCAAGGCCAAAAAGCCCTTGTAGTGTTTCACAGAAACCCGGGCAAAACCACGTTTGGAATAAGTTGTGAATCTCTCCGTGGGACGGTAACATGAACGCAAGGACACACGCTCTCGGATAACGCAATTGAAGACTGGGAATGATACGTTAACCGGCAGAGAAAGGAAGGGTTCTTGAAAAAAGTGCTGCGGGGTCTGATCTTCGATTTCGACGGCCTTATCCTCGATACTGAAACGGCGAGATATTATGCGTGGAAGGAGGTAATCGAATCGTACGGAGTAGAGCTTCCGCTGTCGTTCTGGCAGGAGAACATCGGTTTGCCGAG
>JABMQX010000689.1 GCA_013203085.1 bacterium
AAACAAAAGAAGCCCCAGAAGATAAACCGGATTGTTAAATGACATCGTGACCACAAACAACGCCGCCATCGCAATGAGTTTCGCCCGGGGGTCTATTCGGGAAATGCCCGTCTCCTTGTTGATGTACAGTGAAAGTTCCCTCACTTCCCCTCCAAACAGTACTCGAGCTCTTTACCCGATAGGAGCGTTTTGCCCAGGAAGCTATTGCTGAAGGCGGCGATCTCCGGAGACAGCAACCCCGCCGCTTCCAACACAGGCGGATTGCCGAACAGCCCCCGTGGCGTTGTATCGGCGACAATTCTTCCGCCGTCCATGACCACTACTCGGTGAGCGTACCTCGCAACGACCCACATCGCGTGAGTCACCAACACGACCGTGTGGCCTTTTTCATTCAACGTTCGCACAAGCTCCATCAAGGCGGTGGTTTCATCGTAGTCAAGCCCTGTGGTCGGCTCATCCAGAACCAGCACCTCCGGGCGCATCGCCAGAACCGAAGCGACGGCAACTTTCTGCCGCCCACCTTTCGGGAGCATGAATGGGTCCTCCTCCTCAGACCCTTTCAATCGCACCGCCGCAAGAGCCTCGGAGACTCTCTCTTCGATCTCTCTGTCCGCTACTCCGAAGTTCCTCGGCCCAAAGGAAACTTCTTTGTAAACCGTCTCCGAGAAGATTTGGTGGTCGGGATTCTGGAACACGAATCCCACTGTCTGGCACAACTCGAAGGGCGAGCTCTTTTTCGTCGAGATACCTTTCACCCTCACTTCGCCCGCCGTCGGGGAGAGCAATCCGTTGAAATGCTTGATGAGGGTCGTTTTCCCCGCTCCGTTCTTCCCCACGATAGCCACCATTTCCCTCTCCCTGATGGAGAGGTCAACGCCGGATAGGATCTCTTTGTCTCTCTCCGGGCAGAAAGTCAGCCCCTCGACTTCAATGATGGGCTGGCCGCAGTTCTCCCTGCGCTCCTTCTCTCTCGCCAAAATCTCCCCGAACCTTGATGCCTTGAAACGCCTCTTGATTTCCGCGAATAGTCCGCCCGCATTTCCATCCGGAGGCACAAGAGGCCAACCCCTTGATTCGGCCACAACGTTAATCTCTCGCGAACGGATGCCGTTTTCTTCCAGCATCCGGGGCATGCATAGAATCTCCGACGGGGAACCCTGAGCCGCCACATTCCCCTCGTTGAGGAACATAATCGAGGTGCCCCGGCTTGCCTCTTCATAAGCGTGCGTCGCCGCCACTATCGTCTGCCGACCACCCTTCAGGCGGCTGACGACCTTCAAAACCTCGTCCTTTCCCGCCGGATCGAGGTCGCTCGTGACCTCGTCGAGAATTAGAAGCTCCGGCTCTCCCGCCAGTACCGCCGCCAGAGCCAATCGCTGTTTCTCTCCACCCGAAAGCGTCGTCGTGTCTCTTTTCTCGAAGCCTCTTAGCCGCGTCAGCTCCAGGTATCGCCTTATCCGCTTCTCGATTTCCTCCTTCGGCACGCCGAGATTCTGCGGAGTGAAAGCTACCTCCAGCTCGACCGTCGTGCAGAACAGTTGCGATTCAAAGTCCTGAAAGACGATTCCGATCTGCCCTGCGAGTTCCCTGACCCGCTTCTTTGCGACACTCTTTCCGTCTAGGATGATCTCGCCCGCATACTCCCCCGGGCAGCATTCCGGAATCAGACCCCGCAGCGAGAAGCAGAGACTTGATTTTCCTGCCCCAGACCTCCCCATCACATAGAAGCGTTCTCCCCTATGCAGGGAAAGGTCCACACCGTCCAGAGCAGGTCTCTTGCCTCCCCTGTACGTGAATCGCAATCCCCTCACTTTCAGGAAATCGTTGCTCATTTCATGCCTGTGGAAAGGATAACGCCGTCAACTCACCGGCAGGCACATTGAAAATGAACGAATGCCCTTCCGGCGCCGTACACATCTTTTACAGGAGGGCGGCAGCAAGAACCATAGTCGCAACGGATGGACTCAACCTCAGCGCCAGAGCCATCCCGCCCGCGACAGCCCCCGACCCGCCAAAATAAAAGGCATTGCCGATCCAATACCCGCTGCCCATCCCCACAAGCAACAGAACGACCAACGGCCATCGCCTTCGGGCGGCTGCCCCTGAGCCGGGCCCCATATCGCTGTAAAGCAATCCCCATCTCTTCACTCGCGGATACAGCGCCGCAAGGAGAGGCGGCCCCAGAATCGCGCCGACGAGAAAATTCGGAACGAAGATCAGATTGCTCAACGCGTTGAATGGTACCAGCCCCATCATGTCGAGGCCCCAGGCGATGAAGATCGCGCACGTTCCCGATGCAAGGCCCGCGACCACCACGTACTCCCCAATCTGGCGACTGGAGCGCATCATCGGCTCCTTCCCCGACGAGAAGATTCCCATCTGTCCCCAGACCTTATAGGGCACGTATCCGTACAGAAAATTTCCCACAAACCCAAATCCGCTCCCCGGTCCGAAAGTCCCTCCCAGCATATCTCCGATGAGATTGCCCATTCCTGCTCCCCATGCCGCAGCAGGACCGAACATCAGGGAAAACACTACCGGGATAACACTCCCCGGGCGGAACTCCGTGAAACCGGGGATCAGAGGCACAACCACCTTGAAAGGAATCAAAACCGCCGCATACGTCGCCCCGATCAGTGCCGTCAGAACGACCATCTTCGTGTCCCGCCACATTAAGATCGCGTCTTTCATTCAGGACTTCTCCAGCTTCCCCCATAGAAAGCTGCCCCCGGCAGAGCTCTTCGCTCAATTCGCCGACCCAAAACTCCGGCCCAACGCTCTGCCATAACCACCATTAAGAATAGCAGAACCAGAAACGGCAGTCCAAGTCGAAAAGAGAGATGCGTGTAGTGCCTCACTCTCGGGCGGAGATGTACTCACCGCAGAGAGCGCGGAGAGCGCAGAGGGGAATGCAAGAGTT
>JABMQX010000072.1 GCA_013203085.1 bacterium
AAACGCAAGCCGCTTGGTGATCCTCGGCGTTCCACGGGAGACAAGGAGAACGACAAGGGCCTGGGCAAATTTCTGGGGCTGCCGCAACAAAGCTCCTGGCAGCTTCACACGATGCCCAACCCGGTTGGCTGGGATAACGAAATCTGCATCCTTCACCCGGTGCGCCCCGAAGGCCGACTGACGACCCTTTTCAAACCGGAAGGGCAACAACTTCTCAATGAGATGGATCTGCACTTCGATGCAGACAGAATTCTGTTTTCCATGCCGGACGAGAAGCGGTTCTGGCAGCTTTACGAGATTGACGTCAAAGGCAAGAATCTACGCCAGGTCTCACCCAGCGACCAGCCCGATGTTCATAACCTTGACGGCTGCTACCTCCCGAACGGAAAAATCGCTTACGTCTCCACCGCGCCGTTCCAGGGTGTCCCCTGTAACGCCAGTGTGAACGTGGGAATGATGTACGTCATGGACGGCGACGGTAAGAACGTACGTCAGGTGTGCTTCGAGCAGGATCACAACTTTTGTCCAACGGTGATGAACGATGGCAGGATTCTCTACCTCCGATGGGAATATACGGACATCCCACACGTGTGGGCTCGTTTCCTCTTCACCATGAACCCTGATGGCACCTGCCAGAGGGAATACTATGGAAGCGGTTCCTACTGGCCGAACGCGATCTTTTATGCTCGGCCCATCCCTGACCATCCGACCAAAGTCGTGGGCATCGTCACCGGCCATCACGTTGGGCGAGTGGGGGAACTTGTGATCTTCGATCCTGCGAAGAGCCGACAGTCAACAAAGGGAGTTGTCCAGCGAATCCCTGGATACGGGAAAAACGTCGAGCCTTTGATCGAGGACAAGCTCACCTTGAATACCTGGCCGAAATTCCTTCACCCCTATCCCCTCAGCGAAAAGTACTTCATTGTCTCCTGCAAGCCCAGCCCACGAGACCTATGGGGCATCTACCTTGTAGACGTTTTCGACAACATCGTTCTGTTGAAGGAAGTTGAAGGGCACGTTCTCCTTGAACCAATCCCTCTGCGGAGAACAACGAAGCCTCCTGTCATTGTCGACAGGATTCGCCCTGAACACAAGGACGCGGTAGTGTACCTCCAAGACATCTACGAAGGTCCCGGTCTAATGGGCGTTCCCCGCGGAGCGGTTAAGCAACTGCGCCTGTTCACGTACCACTTCGCCTACCGGACCGTTGCTGGGATAAACCACCGTGTTGGCGCCGACGGCCCTTGGGAGCCAAAACGGATTCTGGGTACGGTCCCAGTCGAGCAAGACGGCTCTGCCCTATTTCGCGTGCCGGCCAATACGCCCATTTCGGTCCAACCTCTTGACACTGAAGGAAAAGCTCTGCAATTGATGCGGAGCTGGATGACCGCCATGCCAGGAGAATTCGTCTCCTGCGTTGGCTGCCACGAGAAACAAAACTCTTCTCCGCCAATCCGAAACACCCTTGCCATTAAGCGAGAGGCTTCGGAAATCAGGCCCTGGCACGGACCGGTCAGAGGGTTCAGTTTCATTCGCGATGTCCAACCCGCCTTGGACAAACATTGTGTGAGCTGCCACGACGGGAGCAAACGCGCTGACGGCAAGACCATTCCCGACCTGCGTGGAGACCAGGGCAGGTACTTCGTGTACAAGAATGCGGACCCCGTGGGAAACGTCATCAGTGGTGTCCCAAGGGAAGAACTGGTCACGAAATATGGCGGCGTGTTCGACCCGTCCTATATCGTCCTGCGTAGTTACGTTCGGGTAGCCGGTTTGGAAAGCGACCTACGCCTTCTCAACCCCTGTGAATTTCACGCCGACACAACCGAACTCTTCCAGATGCTCAAGGAGGGCCATTATGGAGTTCAACTGGACGAGGAGGCCTGGGACCGTCTGACAACCTGGGTTGATTTGAATGCCCCCTGCCACGGCACATGGCATGAAGTCGTCGGCGAAAAGAAGATCGCCAACGACCATCGGCGGCGACGCGAGCTCCTCGCGATGTACGGCGGCACCGATGAGGGTCCAGAGGCGATTCCTGAGACGCCCCAACGATTCATACGCCCAATCGCTCCGAAACCGATTACCGACACACTCGCTGAGATTGTTCATGTCCATGGTTGGCCCTTTGACGTCGCGGAAGCCCAACGGCGCCAGTACGCGGCAAGCAAGTCTGTACAGAGGACGATCATGCGGAACTACGGAGAGACCGCAAAAGCTGAGCGAACGATTGATCTGGGCAGCGGCGTCAAACTGGATCTCGTGCTTGTCCCGCCCGGCCGGTTCGTGATGGGTGACCTGAACGGCTGCGCGGACGAACGACCGCTGACGCCCGTGAAAATCAATAATCCGTTCTGGATCGGCAAATTCGAGGTGACTAACGAGCAATACGCCCTGTTCGATGCATCCCATGACAGCCGATACGAGCACAAGGGATCCTGGATGTTCAACGAATGGGATCTTGGCTGGGATCTGAATCGGCCCAAGCAACCGGTAGTGCGAATCTCGCACAGGGAAGCCGTCGCTTTCTGTCACTGGCTTTCCGAGAAAACTGGCGAAGAAGTAAGACTCCCCACAGAAGCCGAATGGGAATACGCCTGCCGAGCCGGCACTGACAGCCCCTTGTTCTACGGTGAT
>JABMQX010000690.1 GCA_013203085.1 bacterium
ACGGACAGCGAGTCGGCATGACCATCATGCCCGACCCGAACAACTTCCGCCGCTGCTGGTATCATGCACGCGATTACGGCCTTGTGGTCGCCAATCCCTTTGGCCGCAACGCGATGACCCGGGGCGAAAAGAGCAAGGTCGCCGTTCGGAAGGGAGAGAAGTTCCACCTCGGTTACGCGGTCTTCATTTACTCTGCTCCGGCAAACGGGAAAGTGCATATTGATGCCGCCTATAAGGACTACTTGAAGACTATCGGAGCGAAGATTGTGCGGTAGCGGGTGAAGTCGCCGGATCACGGTTTTCCCACGGGGAACGTTTCTATCTGGCGATTGCCTCTTCTTGCCGTCTTCTGAATTTGCCGGAGGGGGAGCGGCGACATCTGGCGAGCAAGGCGAGAACATCGACCTGCGGAAGGAGCCGAAGGTGACAAGTGGATTGTCCACAGCCGATGCTGCGGTGCTTGTGGTGTACCTGGTTGGCATCACGGCGCTCGGTGTTTGGATGTCGCGGCGGGTGCATAACATCGCCGATTTCTTCATGCCTCGGCGCTTCGGCAAAACGATGATGATCACCCACGCCTTTGGCACCGGCACGGCGTCGGACCAGGCGGTAGTCGTGGCATCAGCCACCTTCAAGGGAGGGCTGTCCGGCATCTGGTATCAATGGCTGTGGCTGTTCGCCACCCCCTTTTACTGGCTCATCGCGCCGATCATGCGGCGTTTCCGGGCGGTGACGACAGCGGACGTGCTGACGCTGCGTTACAATCGCAGTGTCGGCGTGCTCTTTGCGCTGGTGGGGATAGCGAACATGTGCGTCAAGATCGGCTTGATGCTCATCGGCTCCGCGGTGCTGATCGAGTCCGGCACTGGCGGCCTCGTCCGCACGAACCTGGCTATCCCGGTCATCACCGTGCTTTTTGTGATATATGGGGCGGCTGGGGGTCTGTCCGCGGCAATTGTCACCGACTTCATACAGGGCATTTTGACCGTCGTGTTCTCGGTGATGCTGCTACCGCCGATATTCAGCGCGGTCGGGGGCATGGGCGGGATACGCCAATCGGTGCTGGAGCCGGGGATGCTTTCGCTCGTGGCGCCCGGCAGGATCGGCGTGTTCTTCATCATCATGATGGCTGTTCAGGTGCTCGTGGGCATCATCGCCCAGCCTTTCATCATGGGCGTGTGCGGCGCCGGCAAGAACGAGCTGGACGGCCGGGTGGGATTCATGGTGGGCAACTTCGTCAAGCGCCTGTGCACAATCGCCTGGTGCCTCGTGGGGATCGCCGCTGTTGCCTGGTACATGAACCGCGGTGTGGACGTCTCCAAGGTGAACCCGGACATGGTCTATGGCAACGTGGCACGAACATTCTTGCCACGGATGATGCCCGGCCTCCTGGGCGTATTCCTCGCAGCGTTACTGGCAGGTGTCATGAGCTCGTGCGATTCGTTCATGATCTCCGCCGCGGGCCTATTCACCGAGAATATCTACAAACCAGCGGTACAGGGGAGGTCGAATCGCCATTACATGCTGGCGGCGAGGATCACAGCGGTTATGGTCGTCGCGGGCGGGCTCGCGTTCGCGTATTGGACGCCCGACGTGCTCACCGCGCTGAAGGTATGGTTGAAGATTGCGCCGATGATGGGCATCGCCTTCTGGATGGGGCTATTGTGGCGTCGTGGGACAGTCGCCGGAGCATGGGCCGCCACCCTGACCGGGTTTGCCGTATGGTTTCTGACGACCACAAAAGCCTTTATCGAGTTCGCACAGGGGCTGCCTTTTGCGGGATCCCTGAACCTGATCTGGATTGAGGCTGGCAAGGAACCGTCAATCTACGAACCGTGGGTCATTCTGTTCTACATGGTGTCAGCGACGCTCGCGGGCATCGTTGTCAGCCTTGTCACAAAGCGGGTTGGTGAGGAAAAACTCGACCGTTTCTACGCGTTGACTCGCACGCCGATTCAGCCCGGTGAACGGATCGAGGAACCGTGCACCCTGCCGGATGGCGTCGAGCCGGCGCCGCGACGTATGCTGCTGACCGCCCTCGGCCTCGAGATACCGGCGCCGTCGCGCGTTTCGGTCATCGGCTTCATTGCGGGTTGGCTGGGCGTTGCGGCGCTGATCGGCGGGTTCGTGCTGCTGGTCCGGCTATGAAGCCGCTTCGGGTACGAGAGTAATTGTCGCCTAACCTTGCCTAAGGGTATCCACGAAAGCGCGCATCCAGGGGGAGATATCCTTTTTGCCGCGAGCGGAGACGAGATTGCCGGAGGTCACTACCGGCTGATCGAGGTATTTGGCGCCGCATACCTCCGCGTCGAATCGGCATTTGGGAATGGTCGTAATTTCCAGCCCCCGGATCACGTCGGCAGCCGCCAGAATTTCAATGCCGTGGCAGATGGACGCCACCGGTTTTCCCTTGGCGAAGAAGTCTTTGACAATGCGGATGAGGTCGGGGTCGTAGCGCAGATACTCCGGTGCCCTGCCGCCGGGAAGGACCAGAGCGACGTACTCATCGGAATTCGCGTCGCGGAAGGCAATGTCTGAATCAAGATGGTAGCCGGGGCGTTCAACCGTGATGTCCCAGTCCGCCGCCAGTTCATGTTGAACCAGGTGATATGTTCGCTTCTCCGGCGCGGCAACCACCACTTTGTATTCTTCTCCGAGACGGAAATACGGCACCATGGTGTCCAGAACTTCACTGCCATCTCCAATTACGAGCAGTATCTTTTCCATGTTATCCGGCCCTTCTATACTGAACTTCTTGGGTCGTCACGCTTTTTCATTCCATTGCGCTGGTTATCCGCCATGCGCCTGATCTGTTTTATTACCGCACAGTTGTCAAGATTGCCATCCCCGGCCTTCATCGCGGTTTCAATAATCTTGTTATGCAGTTGAGCCAGCGGGAGGGGCTGACCCAGCCTTTTCGCATAGTCGAGGATGATCCCCAGGTCTTTGTTGTGCTGGGATATTCGAGATTCGGGTTTGAAATCCCCTTCGATCATCTTCTGACCTTTCACGTCCATGGAGCAGGAATAGGCGGGCGTCTCCTTCAGAAGAGGAAGGAACGATTCCAAATCAAGCCCAAGTCTTTCGGCAAAGACCAAACCCTCTGCCAGAACAAGGCGGTTTAAGCCAAGGATGAGATTGCTGGCAAGTTTCGCCTTCGAGCCGTCTCCCGAGGGACCAACGTAAAAGAATTTCTTCGCGACGGCGGAAAACAAGTCTTTGCAGGCCTCGTAGGCATGAGGGTCGCCGCCGACCATCAAGACTCCTTCCCGATGCCGAATCTGCTCGCTGGAACCGGAAATCGGCGAATCCAAAAAGAATATCCCTTTTTCCTTCAACGTTTGAGCAATGGCGGTGGTCTCCATCGGATCGCCTGTCGTGGTGTCAACGATGTATTCGGGGGCAGCTTCTGCTTTCAGCAAACCAGCGGGACCATCCAGCACATTCCGAACAACGTCCGTGCTCATCAACGAGAGAAAAACCCTGTTTGTTTCCCGGGCGACTTCACGTGGGCTGGACGCCGGGATTCCGCCCAGTCTTTCCAAGTTTCGGCGCTTGCTTGTTTCGATGTCAAAACCTACGACCGAATAACCGGCTTTTAGCATGTTTTCAGCCAGAGCCGTCCCCACCAAGCCGATTCCAATCAAGCCTATCCCTTTTTTCATGGAAAGATGCCTCCGGGTCGGTTCGGACTGAATCGGAGAATTCGGGATCTCTGAGACACGCTGGGGAGTGATCGGAGAGCCTCGGGCGCCGGACCCTGCCCGAGATTTCGTCGAACCGCTGGCGGATCGGACACTCCCTGGCGAACGCTTGCCTCCGCTCCGGCGCCGGATGCAGCAAGTCTAACGGGGAGACCCAGCAACGCTACAGCGCTCTTGTTAGACATCGCTCAAGTCTTCCTCGGTGAACCTGTCATTGAGGCCCTCCCGTGGGCGGGGCCGGCGGAGCCGTCTCGATCCATTTGAGATTGAACGCGTAATGATTCCAACTCGTTGTTAGGTGAATCACTCCGTTCTTAGCCTGGCAAACTGACATGTAGCCCCTCGGCTCGGCGGTGCTATGACTCATGATGAACTTTGTAGTGCCATCGCTGCTTTTC